>CAZAST010000304.1:0-2504 GCA_964487805.1 uncultured Syntrophaceae bacterium | reverse complement strand
GCAAAAGCTGCGGGGATGACCGTTGTTGCTGTCCCCGCCGCCGATCACTACGACGACCCGCGATTTCATGAAGCCGATTTTATCGTACCATCTCTTGGGGAATTTTCGCTTGATATGGTAAAGACAAAAAAACAGCATGGTATAATAGGTGCCGGTGAGTGAGCGGATGTCATTCCGTGAGCTTCTCGGTGTCCATACAATATACGATGCAACGAAGGGAGGAAGCACGTTATGAAGATCAGCGCACGTAATACCCTGAAGGGGACGGTGAAAGAGATCAAAGAAGGAGTGGTCAATAACGAGATCACCATCCAACTCGCCGGAGGGCAAGAGATCGTCTCCATTATCACGCAGACGTCCAGCAATGCCCTGGGGCTTAAGCCCGGCAAAGCCGTTACAGCGGTCATTAAGGCCTCGAACGTGATGGTGGCCGTGGAAGACTGACACGTATTCCCTGAGCGGACCGGTCCCGCTGGAGGTACCGGAACAGGTGATTCTTCCGGTACTGAACCGGGAGGGCGAGAACCGCCGTGCCCCCTTGTGCACAGATAAGGGTCTCAGCATCCGGATACCCGGCTTTGGGAGAGATGGAGACGTGGCATGAAAACGATCCGTTCGGCCCTCCTGTGGTGCGCGGGAGGCATCTGCTTTTGCTTCTTTTTTCTCATTGTAGCGCTCGGCCTTATCATAGCCGACGGCAGGACCATATACCCTGCAGTCCACGTTCTTGCCCGGATACAGCTCCTGAGCATGGGGCTGCGCCTTCGGGTTCATGGGTGCCACCTCTTTGAAACACACCGCAGCTACCTGATCGTGGGAAACCACGAGAGCATGTTCGACCTGTTCGCCATTCCCGCGGCCCTCCCCATGCACGCGGTGGGCATCGAGGCGGATTACCACTTTTCCATACCCCTGTGGGGGTACCTGACCAGAAAATGGGGGAATATTCCCATCGCCCGTGAAAACCGTGCCCAGGCTATCAGGGCCCTGGACGGGGCGACCCGGATCCTCCGAGCCGGGACCTCCATTGTCGTTCTTCCCGAAGGCCACCGGACACTGAACGGGCAGGTTGGTCCCTTCAAAAAGGGTCCGTTTCATCTGGCCCTCGCCGCCGGAGCCGACATCCTTCCCTTTGCCGTGAGCGGATTGTATGCGTTCCGAAGCAAGGAGGGCTGGCATCTCAGCCCTCAGACCGCGCATGTGGCCTTCGGTGCGCCCATCGCATACGAAAGTTATAAGGATAGTACGGTTGATGATATCCTGCGCAGGGTGCATCGGGAGATTGTCGCCCTTAAGGATGACCGCTTACGTGTCGCATAATCACGTTCGGCCCCGAGCCGCCACTCACAGGAAGGCCGGGTCTGTAAGTACTTAAAAAGGAGGATAAACATGACACTTGAAACGACGAGAAGCATGCTGGCGTGGTGCTCGGTCATCAACTACGGCTTGCTGCTGCTATGGGTCTTTGCCTTTATCTTCGTCCATGACTGGATGTACCGTTTCCACGGCAGATGGTTCAAGATCCCGGTCGAGCGATTCGACGCCCTGCACTACGGCAGCTTGGGAGCGTTCAAGATGGGGATTCTCCTGTTTAATCTGGTCCCCTATCTTGCCCTGCGCATCGTCGGGTGAGAGGCCAGCGAGGTACGCGTCGATGAAAACGATACAAGCGGTTATCTTCGATTGGGGAGGGGTGCTGATCGAAAACCCTTCACCGGATCTGGATTATTACTGTATCAGGGAGCTGGGTGTCCCGGCCGATGCTTTTGCGCAGGTACGGGAGATCCACTACCCCTCCTTTCTGAAGGGTGTGATCTCTGAAGCGGAGTTCTGGAAGCAGGCATGCGGTGATCTGGGGGTGCCGCTTCCGAAAGTCCCCTCTCTCTGGGGAGATGCCTTCCGACGGGCGTATGTTCCCCGGAAAGAGATGTTCGATCTTGTCGTCTTACTGAAGGAGAGCGGCTATCGGACGGCGCTCCTTTCGAACGCGGAAGAGCCGGCAGCTTTCTATTTCAGGGAACTCGGCTATTCCATGTTCGACGTGCTCACCTTCTCATGCCGGGAACAGACGGCAAAACCCGAACCGGAGATTTATGAACGCACGCTCCGGCGGCTGGGTGTTGCCCCCGCTGAGGCTCTGCTGATCGACGACCGCGAAGACTGCCTTGACGGTGCGTGGGCTGTCGGCATCCACCCCCTGCTGTTCACGACGACCGAGGATACGATAGCGTCCCTGAAGTCCTGCCTGAGCCGTGGTGAGTAAATTGAATTGGTAAAAAAGTGCCATGTCATATGTTCAGAAATATATCTGAAACATATTAGATTGGGACTGCCCTCGATCTGAAGAAACCCCATAAGCAATACAGGCTGTTGCGGTCGAGCGATATTGTGTGTTTAAAAACGATCGTTTCGAGGGGCCTGACACGGCAACATTGCCGTGTGTAGGGTGGTAGGTATGTGTCGGGAACCAGCCCCGATACAGAGGGTGCTGTAATCGGCGGGAT
>CAZAST010000303.1:0-2507 GCA_964487805.1 uncultured Syntrophaceae bacterium | reverse complement strand
AAGTAGCTGGTCGTGAAAATCCAAATACAGGATGAAGCCACCAATCATTATCATGGTACACGGCTTCCTTCATTAAATTTACAAGAACTTTGTCCCTAGCATCTTTTAATTTTTGAAGACTGACAAATTGTTCAATCTCCGGAATTTTTAATGCTTCAATAGCCTCTTGGGAGGTACTTGGCTTTCCTTTTGCAGTAAAATGTTGTGGGGTGTACCCCATAATATCATAAACCACATGAGCCATTTGATCTCCTGAAGCTGTGTTCATGTCTGAACCATAAACTTTTTTCCACGTTTTCAAGAGTTTTGTGTTGGCGACCTTTTTTTCTAAAGATTGAATTCTTTTACCCAAACGCTCATACTTACTTTTTGCATAAGCCATATCAAACCGGATGCCCGTAGCTGTAGCTTCTGTTAGGGTTTTAATTCCCTCATGAGCAAAAGCTACAGCTTCTTGAGTTTTTGGTGTTGTAATTATCATTTTGAATTTAAGTATTTTTATTATAAGTAGTTAAACTTTTTTATTCACTCTTTCCTTCTCCATTTGAGTTTAATGTTTATACTAGAATCTCCAAATTCTCCATACCAAAAATCATGGACAGAAAAAGAAAAGTTTGGATCTTTTTCTATTTGTTCTAACATGAGATATAAAAATTGTATAAATCCACGCTGTTCTTCAGTAAAATCTTTTGGTGTGTTTGTTTGTTTCTTTATAAACATTTTATTCCCCAAAGGATTTAATACATTCAAGATATATTTGGTTCTGGAAATCAACAATTTCTTGTTTTTGTAAATTTTTAGAACTCCATCTTGGAGTTTCATACGCTCTTATTAAAAACATTGTAGATACTTTTTTTAAAGGAGCGTATTCTTCCCTGGAGAGTACTTCCATCATACTGGACATTGGAACCCCGGATTGACGATTTTCCATTATTACTTTTGCCATTAAAGATGTGGACAAACAAGTTTCTTCAATAGAAACTTCTTCGGCAAACACAACTTTTGTGTAAATAGTTAAAATAAATAGAGAAAGAAAAAGAAAAACAATAATGAGCACAAAATTTGAATTTTTCATTTTATTATTCCTTATTTTGTAGACGATTTTCAATAAAATTCTCAATAAATTCTTCTAATTTTTCTGTTTCAGTGGTTAATTCATTGTCAAAATTTGAAGATTTTACTTGAAAGGTGGTTTCTATCTCTATTTTAAAAGGTTCGTATGGTTGTTCTTGCACAGTTTTACTCAAAGAAACTCTCACAGTTTTTTCATTCATTTTTGCCCCCAAGCATGTTTAATTGTTTTTTAACCAATAAATGTTCATAATATGTATCAAGAGCATTATACTTTAATAATGTTTTTATACCCCCCTTTGTTCTTAATAATTCTTCAATGGTATTTATTGCATTTGCTCCTTTAGCTTTCTTCTCCGATGCTTTAGGAACCAACCACTTTTTCATGTGACTGTCGTAATCTGGTACACCAAAGTTTACATAAGTTTGATATTTTAAGCTAGTGGTTGCTGATTGGTTGTTCAGCATGTGAGCAATCATTTGACTGTCTCTATATAGATTTTTTATTGGAGTACCAAACCATTTTCTTGCCCAAGAATCTTCAAATCCCATATTGTGTGCTGTTAGTTTGATCTCTTGTGTAGTTAGGAATCGCTTCATACATACACTGAATGTTTTTGTTTTTGGTACAAGAAATGCTATTGTGTGTATTCCATCTGGGAAAGTAGCTGTAATGGAACAGGAAACTAGTTTCATTTTGGGAGCTTGTGGTCTTAATCCAGTAGTTTCCCAATCTATTGTAGCTAGGCCATCGCTTTGTAGAATTATTTTTTCTAACCAGTGACAAATTTCTTCCTCCAAAGTTAAATAGTGGATATTTGGAGAATATTTAGGGAATTCATCTTGATAGTGTTTAAAAGCATATTTCATATCAAGATTGAATAGAGTTTCCACAACCTTTTCTGGTCTATCATTTTCAATAGACCTAATTACATAACTTGGATGATAGGTGGGAAACACCCAACACTTTGATTCTTGGTCTGGGATGACTTGCCCCCTCCAACGATTTATTGGGCCTATTCCAGAATCATCACCAATGTACCTACCCAATAAAAATGCTTCAACAGCGGATCCCCCAAGAAGAATGATACCTCTTGGCTTTAATACTTTTATATCTTTCCAAAGTTTTGGGAGGCAGTTTTCAATTTCTTTTCTTTCTGGTTTTCGACTGTTTCCTTTGGAATCTAAAGGGCAACAACGGACAGCATTGGTTGTATAAAAATCTCTATCAAAATTGAACCCGTGCCTTCTACAAAATGTGCGGAGCCACTGACCAACCTTACCCACATAAAGTTCATTTTGTTCATCTTCAATTTTACCAGGAGCTTCACCTATAAGCAGTAAACCAGAATTTCCATTACCATGAATGGGAATGTTTGGAGATTTACATTTTTTTCTTAGATTACATTTTGAACATCCAACTTTTGCTTGGAGCA
>CAZAST010000302.1:0-2549 GCA_964487805.1 uncultured Syntrophaceae bacterium | reverse complement strand
ATCTCGGGGTCAACTACATCCTTTCGGGTCTGCACAGCTATCTGTGACGGTGATCTTTCCGTTGAGTCCCTGAAAAAATCGCATTGAAGGGAGCTTCCTATTCGCCGTTCCGGCAGCGTGTTCCCCTCGACACCCATATGAGAACGGCGATGGAGGCGATCAGAAGGGCGACCATCCCGCCGGCGAAGAGGTACACCGCGTCGAGACTCCATGCCTCCTTGATCCACCCCACCAGATAGACGGCAAGCGACCCAACGCCGAAAACCAGGATGAACTTGATGCCGTATCCGGTGCTTCTCCACCGGCTGGGCGTGTATTTGGCCACGAGACTGTTCTCGATGGGCTGCATGCCCAGGGAGAAGAAGATATACATGCCCGCCGACAGGATGAGCAGTTCCTGGCTCACCAGCCCCATGAGGATGATAAAGGGGAGGGAGCAGGCGTGGAAGGTGAGGTACATCCACCGCAGATCGTAGCGGTCCGCAACCTTACCCCCGAGGATCTGACCTACGATCCCGATGGTGTAGATAATCGAAGCCAGCAACGTGGCGGCCGCCGTCTTCGCGCCGGTCATGTTCGGCAGATCGATTCCCCGGAGAAGCTCCCAGAGAAAGGAGGCCTTCAGTTCGAGGTAGGCGGGGAGGACGACGCTGTTGCCCCGGTACACGAGTCCCGCGATTGTCATAATGACGCACAGGACGATGAAATATTTCATATTGTTGTTGCCGGTGCGGCCATTGGCGGAAGGGATTTCGGCCTCCGCGTGCACCGACGTTTCGTCTATGGTGACCATGAACAGAAGAATCCCCCAGATAATCCCCAACGCTCCGATAATCAGATAGGTCACCTCCCACCCCACCAGCCAGTTCAGGAGCCCCGCGGCGAAGGGGGCGCTGATCATGCCGAGATTCCCCGCCACGCCATTGATGCCGAGGGCCATGCCCCTGTTCCGCATGCCGAAGGATATCAGTCCCATCCCCGCAGGGTGATAACTGCTGGCAAAGAAACCGATGACGGCCAGAGAAAGCATCATCGTCGTGGAGGTGTGTGAAAGGGCGGTCAATACGGCGCCGAGGCTCGTCCCCAGGAAGAAGATGATGAGGACCGACCGGTTGTTGAACCGGTCGGCGACCATCCCCCAGGGCAGAGCGGTCAGGCCGTACAGCAGGTACATGAGAAAACTCAGCTTCAGGACCTCTGCAAGGTCCATCTTCAGCGAAATCATGAGCGGTATGGCCAGGGCCGGGAATATCATCTCGTAAAAATGGGTGAAAAAATGGGCGACGCTGGTAAAAATGAGGATCTTTCGTTCGTTGTTCATCAATACTATACCTTCCACACTGTCACAATGACACGTTCTGTTAATCCGCGAGGATGTAGCGGAATTTTGCCACGATATTGAGGCGCGCCAGTCCGAATTCTTCGGAGAGAGGGTCAAAGGGGGCGGCCGACCGGATGGCGCGCAACGATTCCGCGTCGAGGGACGGGTGCCCCGATGAAGCGACGGCGCGGCACGTCGCGAGGCCTCCCTCCCGCGCGATTGAAAACTCGACGACGGTGGTTCCCACCTCACCCCGGGAAAAGGAATCCTCCGGGTATGACCACTCCCGGTCAATGCGTTCCCTTACCTGAAGCAGGTACGGGTAATACTTTGTTTCCGTATTGTCAAGATCCACCGTATCAACGGAGCCGGCCCGCGCGCGGCTGCGGATATTGTCCAGGAGGGCCTTCGGTTCCTGCTCTTTCTCCTGCGCGGCGATGGTCCTATCCGGATGTTTCTCGAACGTGACGGTATACACCTCCTCCGTGTCCGTATCGCCGGTATGAGCCAGAAAACTCGCCAGACCCAGAGTGACGATATGGACCGCCAGCGAGAGCGCTATGGTCATGATAAAAAACTTTTTTGTGGCCATGTCTTTCACGGTTCTGGCTGCCCTATATACGGCACTTTCATGGAACTGTCCATCCGGAAATGGCCTTTTCACCCCTGGTGTGGTAGTATGCGCGCATGCACGATGACGAGTATTTCATGGAGATAGCCCTCGCCGAGGCCGCATCCGCCCTCGCGTCGGGGGAGGTCCCCGTGGGGGCCGTGATCGTCATGGACGGCGAGGCGCTGGCGAAGGCGCACAACAGTCCCATCCTGATGCGCGACCCCACCGCTCATGCGGAGCTGCTCGTTATTCGCAAGGCGGCGGCGATCAAGGGGAACTACCGCCTCAGCGGTGCCACGCTCTATACCACCATCGAACCCTGCGTCATGTGCGCGGGAGCGATCGTGCACGCGAGAATCGAGCGGCTGGTCTTCGGGGCCTCCGACCCCAAAGGGGGAGCTCTCTCGCTGTACGGTATCCCCGGGGACAACCGGCTCAATCATGCGGTTGCCGTAACGGGAGGGGTGCTGGCTGAGGAATGCGGTGAAATTTTGAGTAGATTTTTCCGCGCAAAAAGGATATGAGGGCGGGTTCAAAGGGAACGCCTTTGCGGCGTCCTGATGCGGAGAGGTACCGAAGTGGTCGTAACGGGATCGACTCGAAATCGATTTGGGG
>CAZAST010000301.1:0-2577 GCA_964487805.1 uncultured Syntrophaceae bacterium | reverse complement strand
TACATGCTCGAATCCCAACAGTACCATGTGGACAAGCTCGATCTCGATCGGAAAACCGCTTACGTCCACAAGGTCGACTCCGAATATTACACCGACGCCATGACCTACACCAATGTCCGGGTCATCGACACCTTCGACAAGAAACCGGAGTCACAGATCCTGGTCGAGCATGGCGAGGTTCAGGTGGTGAGCAAGGTGGTGGGCTACAAAAAGATCAAGTTCTACACCTCCGAGAATCTGGGCTATGGAGAGGTGAATCTCCCGGAGCAGGATATGCACACCACGAGCTACTGGCTCACCATCCCCCGCGACCGCCTCGCCGGGCTTCCCTATAACCGGGAGGAGATCATCGACGGCCTGGCCGGCCTTTCCTACGGCATCCACCACTTGGCCGCCATGATGCTCATGGCCGATCTGCACGACATCGACCGGGCCATCGGCGACAAGAGCGGCGAGTGGTGTATCCGGACGGAGCGGAACAAGAGAATAACCGTGACGGCACAGGGCGGTGAGGATGCACCCGCCGCGACAACCGACGAATTCGATCCGACGATCTTTATCTTCGACGCCTACCCCGGCGGCATCGGCTTCTCGGATCTCCTTTTCGAGCGCCATGAAGCCCTGATCGAATCGGCCCGGCAGCTCATCCGGGGCTGCCCCTGCGCCACGGGCTGCCCCTCCTGCGTCGGCCCGACCCTGGAGGTGGGACCGCGGGCGAAAGAGGTGGCCCTGGCGATCATCGGTCTCATCCAGGGGAGATAAGCGAGGGAAGCGTATGACCGTTATTTCCCGTTTACAGCGCCTCACCGGAGAGAACAGCGCGCCCCCGGCACGGGAGAACGGGGGACCGACACATGCCGAAGAACGCGCCCGACTCCAGGCGCGAATCGAGGCGATCCTTTCGCGGCGTCCCGAAACACAGAGAATGCAGACGCCCCCCGCCGGACGGGGCCGCTCAGTTCCCCTTGAAGAGCTTATAGCGGGAGAAGAAACAACCAACGAGGCGGGAACCTTCTTCTGCGCCTCCCACCAGGCGCGGGGTTCGACGCGCCACGGCCGTTTCTGCGTCCGGGACCTGGCACCCCTCGACATGGAGCGGATGGCCGTCCTGGGCAATGACCCGTCCCTGCGCGGGCTGGATTACCGGGGCGCCCTCTTCTTCGATACCGAAACCACCGGCCTTGCGGGAGGGACCGGGACCGTGGCCTTCCTCATCGGCGTGGGCTGGTTCGAGGGGGACACCTTCATCACCCGCCAGCTCTTCGCGCGGGATTACGGCGAAGAACGGGCGACGCTCCGCGACCTCCACGACCTCGTGAGCGGGAAACGGTTCCTCGTCAGCTTCAACGGCAAGGCCTTCGACGCCAATCTTCTCGCCGCCCGCTGTATCATGAACCGCATGCCCAATCCCCTCGCCGGGCTGCCCCATCTCGATCTCCTCCACTCCGCCCGGCGGCTTCTGAGCCACCGGCTTCCCGACCGCCGCCTCGGTTCGCTGGAATCCGCCGTCATCGGCTTCGAGCGCGAGGGCGATATCCCCGGCAGCGAGATTCCACAGCGGTATTTCGACTGGCTTCGTCGCCGCGACGGACGGCTCATGAACAGCGTATTCGAGCATAACCGCCTCGACATCCTGTCTCTCGCGGCTCTCGCGGCCTCCCTGGCCGAGCTGATCGATCCGGACGGGGCATATACCCCCGCCCACCCCGGAGACCGGCTCGCCGCGGCCCGCCTCTTTCTGGCGCGGGGGTGTTCTGCCGAGGCCGCACAGATCCTGTCCTCCCTCGCAGGATGCGGCTGCGAGGAAACAGTTCGGAACGCCGTGCGGGAACTCTCGCTCCTCCATAAACGGGGGCGGCACTGGCCGGCGGCGGTGGCGATCTGGGAGGAGATGGCTGAGCGAGACGAAACCGATCTCTTCGCCCTTACCGAGCTTGCGAAATGGTGCGAACATCAGCGCAGGGATTTCAGGCGGGCACTGGAACTCGTCCGGCGCGCCTGTTCGCGCGAACTCTCACTGCCGGAAGATGAGCGCGCCCGGCTCGCCCATCGCCGGGAACGCCTGGAAAGGAAGCTGTCCATCCGTGAGGACGCCCCGTAACGTTACCTTCCGTCAGGAGTGTGAATCCTTCATTTATCCTCTTGACAAACCAATTGAGTGGTGATTATATGCCCCGCCCATCGGGGACGGTCCCCGGTGGTTATTGGTTCCGGTTTCCTGAGAGACTGGAGCGGAAAGTGGACAGGGCCCTGTGGGATACATGGGGTCCATTTTTGCATGGAGGCGTGAGTATGAAACGTGTGGTGCTGGTGGTGGGAATTGGGGTACTGTCCTTGTTCTTGCTTTCTATCGGCATGACAGGCTGCGACAGCGGAAGCAAGGAACCGAGCGGCAAAGCCGCGGTTGAAGCGACCAAGGACGCGGCTTCGAGCACAACCGAGACCGCCAAAGAAAAGGCGGGAGAAGCTGTGGAAGCGGTAAAAGAAGGCGCCGCCCAGGCGGTCGAGGCAGGAAAGGAAGCGGTGGAAGCCGCGAAGGAAAAGACGGAAGCCGTTGTGGAGGCGACAAAGGAAGGA
>CAZAST010000300.1:0-2586 GCA_964487805.1 uncultured Syntrophaceae bacterium | reverse complement strand
TATGTCACCGCTTGTACCAGATGTTCCACTTGTGCCTGTGCCAGATGTACCACTACCACCACCAATTCCATAACCTAATTTTCTTAACCAATATATAACACCGTCAAAATATATTACAAAAAATTCAATATTTTCATCACCATATGTAGGTTCTGTTGTAATCCATGATACATTAGAAAATGTTACGTTTGTGGAACCATTGTATTCTAATTTTAAATAATAATGACCAACACCCTTAACATTTGATAATGTTATAACACATGCATCTGTTATAATAAGTCTATGACACTGTGCTAAATCTATATCAATTGTTTTACTATTTCCCGAACCACCGTGATTATATTCTGCTTTATATGTTAATGTTTTAACGTCTTCAATGTTAAAGTTATTTGAATTTAATGTTTCAAATAAAGTGTGATCGAATGATCCATTAACACCACTTGTTCCTGATGAACCACCTGTGCCACTTGTACCTGAAGACCCTATACCACTTGTACCGGATGATCCACTTGTTCCTGTTGAACCACTTGTGCCACTTGTACCAGATGTTCCTATACCACTTGTACCACTTGTGACACCAAAAAATGATACACCACTTGTGCCTGATGAACCACTTATACCGGAAGACCCATCTACACCACTTGTACCACTTGTGACACCAAAAAATGATATACCACTTGTGCCTGATGATCCACTTGAACCAGAAGAACCACTTGAACCAGAAGAACCACTTGAACCTGATAAACCTCTTATACCAGAAGTACCTGATGTTACACCAAAAAATGATATACCTGATGACCCACTTGTACCTGTTGTGCCACTTGTTCCACTTGTTCCAATACCACTTGTTCCAGATGTTCCATCGATGCCACTTGTTCCACTTGTGACACCAAAAAATGATACACCACTTGTGCCTGATGAACCATCGATGCCACTTGTACCACTTGTAACACCAAAAAATGATACACCACTTGTACCAGATGTGCCAGGAACACCTGATAATATTTGCCAGTATGTTTCCCAATTAAGTCCAACATTTGGTTCACTATTTGTATCTGATATGTGATTTTCTTTTGAACAATAAACAGCCCCGTCATTTGATACAACATCACCAGCGTAATATTGTGTATCTGTAGTCCATGAACCCTTTTGTGTTAAACTTGACCCACTTGTACCAGATGAACCACTTGTACCAGATGAACCACTTGTTCCTGTTGTGCCACTTGTTCCTGTTGTGCCACTTGTGCCACTTGTGCCGCTTGTTCCTGTTGTACCACTTGTACCAGGCGCCCCTTGTACATATAAATCCCAATAAGTACCCCAAATTGAACCTGTGCCCGGTTGATTATCTAACGTCGATAAATGATCTATTTTACATATATATGTATTGCCTTGGTTTTCAACAATATCATATCCATAATATAAATCATTTAATGACCATTTTCCTTTCCATATAAAACCAAACCCATCAGCACCTGTTGATCCACTTGTGCCTGAAGAACCACTTGTTCCAGATGTTCCTATACCACTTGTGCCTGATGAACCATTTATACCAGATGTTCCAGATGTTCCATCTATACCACTTGTACCACTTGTAACACCAAAAAATGATACACCGGAAGAACCACTTGTGCCACTTGTGCCACTTGTGCCAGATGTACCATCAATACCCGTTCCACTTGTTCCAGCAGATTCATTTTTTACCCACATTGATGAATTTATTGTATTATCAACACAAACAAAAAATGTTTTTTCTAGTTTATTAATCCATAATGTACCAATTTCATATGAACTATCCGTTACCAATGGGTTTCTTTCTTCATTAACTATTCGTTCATATAAATAATTAACATCATCAGCATTTACTAATGACCCACGTTTCCAATAATCAACAACATATGTATTATTTTCTAATTCAGATGAAAATACTATTTGTCCTGTTGCATAATTAACCCAAAATTGACCTGCTGTGGGTGGGTATGTTTCTGTTCTTTCTAACCCACTAATAACAGGTTTTGTATTAACCAAACCATTATCAGGTACTTCTTTCAAATAAATACTATAATTTGATGATGAACTTGGAACCGTTATTGTTTCACCTAGTTCGTGTTCCTGTTCCCACACACCATATTCATTTTTTCTTATGTTTTCAAAGGGATAACGATCATTAGACATTATATTCAAATTCCTATAAACAAACTTTATTACTTCTATTTATTTATTGGAATAAAAAAAAACACTAAAGACATAATCTTTAGTGTTTTAATTTTCAACTTATTTATTATTTTTACTGTTTCATAGCTTCATTGTATAATCTGATACACATTATAATAAATGTTAACATTAAAAATCCTAACATGAACATTGGTGGTGTACCAAATAAATTATCCAATTTAAAACCAATAGCTGTGAACAAACCGGAACATATAACTAATGTAAACGACCATGCACTTACTGTTATTATTTTATTTGTTATTTTTTGGTTTTTCATAATAATCACCTAAATTTTTAATAAACAATGTTTCTGATTGCATCAATAACAGGATTTGTGAACAAAGACACAAGAAGTGTATACAGTGCAAATGC
>CAZAST010000299.1:0-2600 GCA_964487805.1 uncultured Syntrophaceae bacterium | reverse complement strand
CATTTATGTGAGGGTTCGGCTCCGGCATTCCATAAACCCATCCCGCTTCTATGTAATGGTTACAGCCCGGCACCTGCTTGTCGCTCAGCACGGTCATCGTGGGTGCCTGCCGGTTCCTGACTCCGGGACCTACCTCGTAAATCGGTGTTCTTGCAACATACTTTTCACCGGAAAATCCTGTCATGCCCTTTTCTCCTTACCCTGCAGAAATCCATGCTATGATAGTCCATCATGCCTGAAGTGTCAAAAGCCCCGGCAGGGGTTATTTCATACGTTCTGCATTTAACCGCCATTGAAATTCTGGAGTATTTCAGTCCTCTAAGAACAGCATCAAGCCGCTTCCGGTTAATACCGGAAGCGGCTTTAACTTTTATCACTATTAAGATGTGATTGGGTTATCCGTAAAACGCCTGTGTTTTAAAATCCATGATATTTCGCCACTTTATCCAGCGGCTCCCGTGACGTCCTGCCGGCAGAACCCGCTGCATTCTCATCCGGATACCCTATAGCTATACCAAGTGCAATCAGCCTGTCCTCCGGGATACCGAGCGTTTTACGGATGATATCCGGATAGATGACGGCCTGTGCCTGGGCTACCGTGGCCAGCCCCTCCTCCACCGCCAGCAGCATCAGGTTTTGAACGCAGGAACCACAATCATACAATGACCAGCTGTTGATGCCGCCGGACTGAAAATAAAAGTTTTTACGTATAAGCAGATAGATGCAGGCCGGGGCGCCGTAGTGTCTGGAGTTGAGGTTCATCCACTCCTTCATCTCATTCGGCGTCATTTCCTTGCGGTCTTCCGGCTGCAGGGCCATGACCCGCCCCAGGAACGGTTCCGGAAACTCAAACGGCCGCGGTACCTCGGAATGAGTTTCATCGATACCCCTGGCCACGAAGCCTTCCTCGATTTCCTTCAGGGGTTTGCCGGTGGCTACGGCAAATTCCCACGGCTGAGTATTGGCCCAGGAGGGCGCTTTTAAGGCCGGTCCCATTATTTTACGTAAAGTCTCCAGGGAGACAGGGTCCGGCTTGAAAGCCCGACAGCTTTTCCGTTCTTGAATTGCCTTTGATAATTCCATGCTTCCCTCCTTCTGCGCTTAATAGTACCGTCAACATTATGACATATCGATACAGGTTGTCAACCAATAGTAAATTAGGTTCTGTTTGCATTTGGTTGATTGCCTCCATATAATGTGCACATGTTTAAGGGTGTCGGTATTGGGCTAATAGTTTTTGGTTTTGTGATTCTCGCATTTCAGTTAAGCTCTCCGGATTTAGTACCTGACATCATATTTGATATTCTCAAACAAGAGCACTATTCTTCATCATACAAAGCTGTTCTTAAAGTATTTCTAGTCTTGTGGTATCTTTTTGCCCCTATTTCCTTTATTAGCGGAGTTGTTTCTATGTATTTTGGCTATAAGTCTAGTGATTTTAAGTAAATTCCCTAGTGAACCGACACGCATTACCATACCTAATATAAAACCCGCCAAGACACCAATTATTACAGTTAAAACGTAAATAACTACGACCAAATCAGAGTGTGTTAATATCGCCCAGCCAGACATCACTCCATCCTCCTTTTCTGCTGGCTAATTCGCGGTTTCTTTGCAGTTATCTTCAAGCTACGTTTCGGGCTGATTATACGGGCACGTTCAGCCCGTAATGCTTCCCTTGGCTGATGCTCGATGATGATACGTTTTGACGGCTTGTGATTGCGGATGATTTCAGCCCAGTTCTTGTACGGATATTCAATACCAGCGGCTTGTGCTGGAGTAACGTCTTTCAGGCTTTCATGCGGTCGCAGGTAGTTATAATGGACTAGCCATCCTTTAGTGAACTCGTGGGCGCTCTCGAAGTTCTTTAGTCCACGCATGACCTTTGTACGAGCCTTGAGAGTACCATGAAACCGTTCTATCAGGTTCGTATTGTCTTCAATGTTAAACGGGCCGCCCTGCCTGTGTTCAGCGTCTTTGCCATAGGATACGTCAAGGTATGAAGCCAGTTTGTCAGTGATAACGGCTTGGGGTTCCTTACCAGCCGTCTTGATTGCTCTATCCATAAGTAATTGAGCGTCACGGGTTGTCCGGCTCTTGGAAAGTCTTGTTGCCAGCAGAAAACGTGTTTTGCTGTCGATGATGTCCCATAGCCAGATGTTTTGTCCGTCCAGTTTCAATACCGTTTCATCGGCTACCCAAATATCACCCACGTCCGGCTTGTGACCATCTTCTGAATCTGTGGCGTATTGGGTATACTTCTGTATCCATTCGTATATCGTGGCTGTTGACGGTGAAATACTATGCTCTTGCTGAAGGTGTCGCCGGATAGCCTTGATGCTCATTCCCTCGTAGTACATATTAAGAGCGGATGATACAAGATTAGCGTCCAGCTTCATGTGAAAGGTGGTATCATCTGCCTTAAACTTACGCCTGCAGATTTTGCACCAGTAACGTTGAACGCCTTTATATGTACCGTATTTTACGGCACCAAATTCACCACAGTATTTACAGGTTATTTCAGACATAGTTCACCGCCTTTGAATTTTGAGGGAAGTATACAGCGGCAGAAAAAGTATTTTCCACCAAATGCAAATAGT
>CAZAST010000298.1:0-2600 GCA_964487805.1 uncultured Syntrophaceae bacterium | reverse complement strand
CGGAGCGGGGTCCCAGACCTTTAACGAGGTTTTTGGAGAGACGGTCAATCCCTACGACCAGTCAAAAACCTGTGGGGGAAGCAGCGGCGGAGCTGCCGTTGCCCTGGCTTGCGGCATGCTGCCCATAGCCGACGGAAGTGATCTTGGAGGGTCGCTGAGAAACCCAGCCAGTTTTTGCAATGTCGTGGGATTCAGACCGTCACCGGGCAGGGTTCCCTCCTGGCCCAGTCAGGCCGCCTGGTTTCCGCTCGCGGTGCAGGGTCCCATGGCGAGGACCGTGGATGATGTTGCCCTGATACTGACGGCGATTGCAGGCTTTGATCGGCGTTCCCCCATATCCATCGCCGAGCCTGCGAGCATCTTTGCTGGACCTTTGAGCCGCGACTTCAAAGACGTCCAAATCGCATGGAGCATGGATATCGGCGGGTTGCCCGTTGATCCGGAAGTGACCCAGGTCATCGATGCTCAGCGACATATCTTTGAAGACCTTGGATGTGTAACCGATGAGGCCTCCCCCGATTTTTCAGATGCCGATGAGATCTTCCAGGTGTGGCGGGCGTGGCATTATGACTTGATGTTTGCAGAACTTCTCGGGGAGCACCGTGAGGAGTTAAAAGACACGGTTGTGTGGAACATCGAAAAGGGAATGAAACTGACCGGTCCGGAGATAGGCGCGGCCGAGCGGAAACGGACGGCACTGTATCACCGGATACGCGAATTCATGGATACCTATGAGTATATCATTATGCCCGTCAGCCAGGTTCCACCCTTTGATCTGAAACAAAGGTATATAGAGGAGATCAACGGTGTCAAAATGAATACCTACATAGACTGGATGAAGTCCTGTTATTATATATCCACCATTGGCAATCCCGCCATATCTGTTCCCTGCGGATTTACTTCCTGCGGATTGCCGGTAGGCCTTCAGATCGTGGGACGTCATCACGATGACCTGGGCGTTCTTAAACTCGCTCATGCTTTCGAGAGTTCCACGGGCTTCGGAAAGAAGAAGCCGCCCCTGGCCTAACAATTGAAACAGAACCCCCTGTAACGACCGTTTGTCCGGCGGCCGGTCTCCCTCAGACTCTCTCTGTAAAGCCAGGGGAACCCCGTAAGGTCCGGCATTGACCATCCATATACGGTTTCTTTCGGTTGTTGCCGCCGTAGGATTATGTTAGTATTATCTTATATTACCGACTAAGGAGACAGATAGTATGGATCCATCAAAAGTCGCAATCATCGGACCCGGAAGGCTTGGGACCGCCTTCGCTTACAAGTTCAGGCGTGACGGAAAAGATGTGGTCATGTACTATCACAACGCAGATGTCTGCGCGGAGATCAACAGGACGCACCTTAATCCCCTCCATCTCACGAGCGAGCTCGCCCAGTTGCGGGGAGGCATGGAAAATGTCCCCCGGTTGACGGGGGTCATTGCAACCAATGACCTCGAGAAAGTCGTCGAGGGACATGACGTAATCATCCTCTCCATTACCATGAGCAGGCTCAGAGAGCTTCTCAGTCATATCAAGCCCCTTATCGCGAAGAAGAGCGGAAAAACATGTCTTGTATCGCCGATAAAAGGCCTCTCTTCCGATGAAAAGACCAGCGAGCTGATAACGCCCTCTCAAATGGTACAAAATCACCTCTTCGCCCTGAAGGACAAGTTTGAAATTATCTGTATCGGGGGCCCGTTTTTCGACATGGACATCGCCATGGGCAGGCCGGTATGTGTGACTGCGGCGGGGAGCAAGGGGGTGACAAAGGACTTTATCGACAGTTTTCTCAAACTGAACCGCAGAGAGCTGACATCCTATTATAATTTCGATACCGTGGGAATTGAGGCATGCGGCGCCCTCAAGAATATCGTCGCGAACATCAAGGGGGTTTCGGATCAATTGGACCTGGGGAATTCTCTGCCCGGCACTATCTTTGCGCGGTCCGGTGTGGAGATACGCTCTCTGTCAAAACTGTTGGGGGGAAGTTTTCAGGCATTTCACAGCCAGGCGGGCGTGGGCGATATGTACATTACCCTTTCATCTGAAGCGAGCAAAAACTACCGGTACGGCAAGTATTTTTATGAGTTGTTCAACGGCAACCCCATCGATACGGACATCCAGTCCCGGAAGAAGATCGACGGCACTCCGGAAGGACCAGACACGATAAAGAATGTGAACCGGTATCTGGAAAAGAAAAACATGTACAGCCCGCTTTTCCACTGTGCTCACAAGATATTTCATGAATCGACCAGCAGAAATGAAATACGGGAGCAGATCATTCAGGCGTGCCAGTTCGACAAGCGGGACAAGGAATTCATCGGTACCTTTTCAAAACTGGTTTACCGATTGTTTCCCAATACATGGTACCGGAGACACAAGGGATTTCTTTCGTAGGACCCGCGTTTCCGCTATCCGGCCCCTTCAGGCTCTGGGGCGCTGGACCTCGGTTCCGGAAGAGTCTTACCTGCCCGTCTTTTCCCTGATAGCATTCAACCGTCCGAGATATTTTTCCGTCTGAACCAGGCCCTGGTACCGATTCATATCGTCGATCAGGAGATTCGTATGGGGCAGGATATCGATGCCATGACGGTTCATCCGCAGCCT
>CAZAST010000297.1:0-2612 GCA_964487805.1 uncultured Syntrophaceae bacterium | reverse complement strand
CTGCGGTGGGAAGAGCTGTGACCCGGCCTCCTCACCCGAGGTTTCACAAAAACGGGACGCATTTGACAGCCCCTGATTCATGAATAAGATAGCAAAGATTCTCTTAACAGACATGAAAGATGGAAAGGAGGAGCGTAGTAATGAGCCAGAAAGAAGCATATCAGAAGAAACTCCAGGCGCAGTTGGATGAATGGAAAGCCGAGATCGACAAACTCAAGGCGAAGGCCGACAAGAAAGAGGCCGATGCACAACTCGAGTATTACAAGCAGATCGAGAGCCTGAGAGTCAAACAGGAAGCGGCCCGGGTGAAGCTGCACGAACTCGAGCGCGCCGGCGAGAACGCGTGGGAGGATCTCAAGGCGGGTATCGAAAGCGCTTGGGATGATCTCAGCAATGCCGTCCAGTCGGCTGTTGCGAGATTTAAGTAATCTATGCTGATTTTTCGAAAAGCGATGTTGCAAGGAGACGGTCCCATATCGTACCGGTCTGCTATTCGAAGACCGTCTCACTGTAACTCTCATAATCAGAGGGCAACCCCTCGCTGACGCAGGTGTGAACGCGCCAAAAAGCTTCATCACAATTGTATATAATTGAAACGATTCATGAACTTTCAATTCGCGGCAATCGGGCTTGGCCCTCTTCTTCTGGCGCAGGGTATCTATGTCCGTCTTGCAACGCCGAGGCTTCCCGAGCCGGAAGGGGCGCGATTCGGCGTTGCAGGCGCGGGAGAGCCTTTGCGCATGCTCATAACGGGCGATTCAGCGGCAGCCGGAGTGGGCGCGGAAAGCCAGGCATCGGCCCTGTCGGGGCGGCTGGTATCGCTGCTTACCTCCAGCTTTCAGGTTTCCTGGAAACTGATGGCCCGCACGGGCGACAAAACACGGGACGTTCTCCGTCATATCGAATCAACCCCTCAGGAAAACTTCGATGTAGCCGTTCTATCTGTGGGCGTTAATGACGTAACAGGCGGAATATCGCTGAACAAATGGCTGGAGCTCCTCGGCACCCTGTGCGAACGCCTGCAATCCCGGTTCGGAATCCAACAGGTATTCCTCACAAGCCTGCCACCCATGCACGCCTTCCCCGCCTTGCCTCAGCCTCTTCGATGGTATCTGGGCACAAGAGCCGCAATATTCAATCAGGCGATGAGCGATCTGGCCGATAAAAGCAATGACTGGGAGTACGTACGGCCGGATTTCCCGCTCACACGGGAATTCATCGCCACGGACGGATTCCACCCCGGCCCGGCCGCCTACGCGCTGTGGGCGGAGCGCATGGCCGCGGCTATTAGACAGAAACGGCAATAGTGCATCATGCCCGCCAAGGAGCTCCGGTCGAACCGCCATGGCGGCTTGAAGACCCTTCTGAACCGGAAAGAATCGTAACAACCTTATTCAACTATATAAATTTCTTGACAACAGATTTTTACGCTGTATGGTCTTCATTACATGCCGGGGGAGTATTTTCTGTCTGAAAGGGTTGTTATACAGTTTAAGATGAAATCCCTATGATAACTCGCAGATTATCTTTTTACATATGACATAACAATCAGTTACAACTGTTTTCTTAATATATTTTCGAGGGGTTTTATCCGGCAATAGTTGCCGTGTTTGGGTTTTTATCAGGATCCGGAGAAAAACTATTATAAGGAGAACACTGATATTGAAGACTAAAGATCAGCTTGGTTTTAAAAGGTTAGGAACTTTCATTACTTCTGCAAGTTTCGTATTGACTTATGTTTACTTGGTCGTTAATGAGCATCACTTAACTGACCAAGAAGTCTTTCTCGAGTTTCCGATCACGGCAGCGTTGGTTGCATTTATAACTTTTGTTTTTGTCAGAGGATTCTATTGGGTAATCGACGGCTTTAGACAACATAACGATGATATTGATCAACAGTCTTTATGAAAAGAGAAAATATGGATTCAAAAGCGGTTGAGAAATATAAATTCTATAGGCTCTACGAACAAGACGTTGCCGCTGCAATTCACACACTCAAGATTTTAAAAAGATACAAGAAAATAGACGTAAGGCATGCTCTTCTAAGAGATATTATTGTAACATACGTAAGACCATTCACTGTAAGCAAGGGCCATGAAATATGTAAGCATGCTCTTTCTCCTAGATTAGTACCATCTAAACTGAAAAAGCTTCACAGCGAATTGCTTGATATTCGGCATCAAATATTCGCACATACGGACTTGGTATATAAGAATCCAAAAGTTGGGAAATGGGATCTGGGACACTGTAAGGTGTTTCCCATGTCCTTCAAGGGATATGATTACAATAGGCTTGATACTCGAGTAGACGATATAGCGGAATTGATATACTCGGTACAAAAAAGACTTTGGGAAAAGATAAAGGAGTTTGAAAACGGCTTATGAAACACATCAAGATGATGGCCGTTTTCGCTTCAGTTTTCGCCCTGCTGATCGGGTGTGCGGCACAGCAAAACAATCTTTTGTACAGTACGCTGTGGGTGCAGTCTTCGGCGGAATACAAGGCAAACTGCCTGCAAATATATAATATTGCGACAAGAAATATCGAGTCGGCCCTCCATGACAAGGGCTGGACGGCCGCCGTTGAACAAAGGGGGGATTTCTCGTCCCTCC
>CAZAST010000296.1:0-2621 GCA_964487805.1 uncultured Syntrophaceae bacterium | reverse complement strand
GAGAAGGCCTCGGCGGTATCCAGCCGCGTCTTCACCGGTGCGAAACGCCGCTGCCCGAGGATGGCCCCTTTCCGGACATGGATGGCGTATATCTGCAGCCGTTCCCCCTCCCGGTACAGGCCGAAGATATCCCGGTCCCGCAGGGAGGCGGACACGATCCGCTGTTTTTCGAGGGTGGTCTCGATGGCGGCGATCTTGTCCCGCAACCGGGCCGCCTCCTCGAAACGCGTCTCATCCGACGCCTCTTCCATCCGCGAGCGGAGCTGCCGGACCAGCATTCCGCTCCGCCCTTCCAGAAAGAGGACCGCCTCGTCGACCATCCGACGGTACTCCTCTCCGGTCACGAGGCCACAGCAGGGGGCGGGACAGCGGTTGATCTGGTACTCCATGCAGGGGCGTTTCCGCGTCTTGAACTCCAGGTCCCGGCAGGTGCGGAGGGGGAAGATGCGATGCAGATACCGGAAGGTCTCCTTCATGGACGTGCTGGAGGAGTAAGGACCGAAATACCGCGCGCCATCCTTCCTGATCCGGCGGACGAGTTGAAAGCGGGGGAAGGGGTGGGCGGCATCCAGCCGCAGGCTGTAGAAGTTCTTGTCGTCCCGCAGATTGACGTTATACCGGGGCCGGTGTTTCTTGATCAGGTTGTTTTCGAGGATGAGGGCCTCCTTCTCCGTCTCCGTGACGATGAATTCCATCTCCTCGATCCGCGGGACCAGAAAGGGGATCATCCTCCGCCCGTCGGTCCCGCCGAAGTAGGAGCGGACGCGGGCGCGCAGGTCCTTCGCCTTCCCCACGTAGATGACCTTTCCCTCACCGTCCTTCATGAGGTAGACCCCCGGGCGGCGCGGGGCGGCGTGTATCATTTCCTGCAATGCTTCGGGTTGCATGGTCCCTTTCCTACTTCCAGAGGCCGATTTCGTTCTCGACCCGCGACAGCTCCCTGATCTCGTCGCGTATCCGGGCCGCCTTCTCGAATTCGAGCGCCCTGGCCGCCTGCTTCATCTCCCCTTCCAGCTTTCTGATCATGGCGGGAATGTCGCCGGAGACGTAGGCCTCCATCTTCTCATCGACGCTGACCGTCACGTAATCCGCCTCGTAGACGGAACTGAGGATGTCGTTCATCTCCTTCTTGACCGATTCCGGGGTGATGTGGTGCTCCTCGTTGTACTGCTGCTGCACCAAGCGTCTGCGGCCCGTCTCGTCAAGACAGGCCTGGATGGCGGGGGTGATCCGGTCGGCGTACATGATGACCTGCCCCCTGATGTTGCGCGCCGTCCGGCCGCTCGTCTGCATGAGCGACCGTTCGGAGCGGAGGAATCCCTCCTTGTCCGCGTCCAGGATGGCAACCAGGGAGACCTCCGGGATATCGAGCCCCTCCCGGAGAAGATTGATCCCGATGAGGGCGTCGTATTTCGCCATCCGCAGATCCCGGATGATCGCCACCCGATCGAGGGTATTGATGTCGGAATGGAGATAGGCCACTTTCATCCCGAGTTCGTGGTAGTGCTCCGTCAGATTTTCCGCCATCCGCTTCGTCAGGGTGGTAACGAGAACGCGGTCCCCCTGCTCGGCCCGCCGGGCAATCTCGCCGAAAAGATCGTCCACCTGCCCGGCCACCGGCTTGACCGTGATCTCGGGATCCATGAGACCGGTGGGGCGAATGATCTGTTCTACGGTTACTCCCCCCGCCTGCTGCAGTTCATACGCCGCCGGGGTGGCCGATACGTACAGCCGCTGGTTGGGGAAGGCCTCGAACTCCGGGAAGGTGAGGGGGCGGTTATCGAGAGCGGAGGGGAGCCGGAATCCGTATTCAACGAGGGTTTCCTTCCGGGAGCGGTCCCCCCGGTACATGGCGTTGAGCTGGGGAACCGTGGCATGGCTCTCGTCGAGGATCACCAGGGCGTCGGGGGGAAGATATTCCATCAGGGTGGGAGGCGGTTCCCCCGGCCTGCGCCCGGTCAGGTACCGAGAATAATTCTCGATTCCCTGGCAGTATCCCATTTCCTCCAGCATCTCGATATCGAAGAGGGTCCGCTGTTTGAGACGTTGTTCCTCCAGAAGCTTATTCTGCGATTGTAAAACAGTCAGGCGTTCCGCCAGTTCCTCCCGTATTCCCTCGATGGCCCCCGTCATGGTATCGCGCGTCGCCACGTAGTGGCTCCCGGGGTATACGGTGGTCCGGGTGAGGGACGACAGTTTTTCTCCTCTGAGAGGGTCCACAACGGAGATGGATTCGATGGTGTCTCCGAAAAACTCCACCCGCAGGGCCCGCTCCTCTTCGTAGGCGGGGAATATCTCCACCACGTCCCCCCGGACCCGGAAGGTGCCGCGGTGAAAATCGACGTCGTTCCGATCGTACTGGATTTCCACCAGCCTCCCGAGGAGATCTTCCCTCCCGATCTCCAGACCGTTTTCAAGGGGAACCTGCATCTCGGAGTAGCGGTCCGGGGAGCCGATCCCGTAGATGCAGGAAACGCTGGCCACGACGATCACATCCCTGCGCTCGAGGAGGGAGCGGGTGGCCGAATGGCGGAGCTTGTCGATCCGTTCGTTGATGGAGGAATCCTTTTCGATGTAGGTGTCGGTGCTCGGGATGTACGCTTCCGGCTGGTAGTAGTCGT
>CAZAST010000295.1:0-2632 GCA_964487805.1 uncultured Syntrophaceae bacterium | reverse complement strand
TTTTCTCGCGGTCGACGCGATACAGGGGGCGAAATCGGGGCATCCGGGATTGCCGATGGGGGGGGCCGCGATGGCCTATACCCTCTGGACGAGACACCTGAAACATAACCCCGCCAATCCGAAATGGGTGGATCGGGACCGCTTTGTCCTCTCCGCCGGGCACGGCTCCATGCTTCTCTACGCGCTTCTCCACCTTACCGGATATGATCTGTCCCTTGATGATATCCGGGCCTTCCGTACCTGGGAGAGCAAAACGCCGGGGCACCCCGAGTTCGGCGCGACACCGGGAGTTGAGGTCACGACCGGGCCGCTCGGCCAGGGGATCGGAAACGCGGTGGGGATGGCGATTGCGGAGGCACATCTTGCCGCCGTATACAACCGCCCCGACGCCACTATCGTGGATCACTACACCTATGTTATCGCAGGGGACGGCGATCTGATGGAGGGGATATCCTCCGAGGCCTGTTCACTGGCGGGGCATTTGAAGCTCGGCAAGCTGATCGTCCTCTACGATGACAACCTGATATCCCTTGCCGGCGAAACACGGCTTTCCTTTACTGAAGACGTGGAGAAGCGATTCGAGTCGTGCGGCTGGCACGTACAGCGTGTTGAGGACGGAAACGATATCAACAGCATAGACCGGGCGATTGCCGCCGCGAAGGAGGAGGTGTCACGTCCTTCGATCATTGCGGTCCGCACGGTGATCGGGTACGGGTCTCCCGCCAAGCAGGGGACGGCGTCCTGCCACGGGTCCCCCCTCGGTGGGGACGAGGTCGCCGCCACACGGAAGAATCTCGGGTGGCCGGAGGGGGCGTTCGTTGTCCCGAAAGAGGTATCGGAGCACATGCGCGGCGCCCTCGAGCGGGGGAAGCGGCAGGAGGTTTCGTGGAACGCGGCCTTCGCGCGCTACCGAAAATCTGATCCGGACGCCGCCGACCGGTTTGAACGCGTCCAGAAGGGAGCGCTCCCGCCGGACTGGGAGGCATCCCTCCCCGCATTCAGCGGTGACATGAAACCGGTTTCCACCCGGAAGGCATCCGAGGCTGTCCTCCAGGCTCTCGCGCCCGTCATACCGGAACTGATGGGAGGATCGGCCGACCTGAATCCGTCCACCCTGACCTGGCTGAAGGGATTCGGCGATTTTCAGGCCCCCGGAACGGGCTCGAAAGAGATCGAGGGGGCGGTGGGGGACGCGTGGGGATATGAGGGACGCAACATCCACTTCGGCGTCCGCGAGCACGCCATGACGGCCATCGGGAGCGGCCTGGCCCTCCACGGCGGCATTCTCCCCTTCGTCGGCACCTTCTTCGTTTTTACGGATTACATGCGCCCCTCGATCCGACTCGCGGCGCTGATGGGGGCCCGTGTCATCTATGTGCTGAGCCATGACAGCGTCGGCGTGGGAGAGGACGGCCCCACCCACCAGCCCGTCGAACACCTGATGAGCCTGCGCGCCATGCCGGGGCTGACGGTCATACGGCCCTCCGACGCCACCGAAGCGGTCGAGGCGTGGCGCAGCGCCCTCCTGAACACACACGGTCCCACCGCGCTGGTCTTCTCCCGCCAGGACATCCCGATCATCGATCGTTCAAGGTATGCACCGGCGGATGGTCTCCACAGGGGAGGTTATATCGTATGGGAATCATCAGAAGGAACCCCGGAGATCATCCTCATGGGGACCGGTTCGGAGCTGCAGATCGCTCTCAAAGCCGGGAAAATCCTCTCCGAAACAGATGGCGTCAGGGTCCGCGTCGTTTCACTTCCATCATGGGAACTGTTCGATAAACAGCCGCGGGAATACCGGGAGATGGTGCTCCCCCCGGTGGTGAAAGCGCGTGTGGCCGTCGAGGCGGGAATCAGGCTCGGATGGGAGCACTACACAGGACTTGAAGGCGCGGTCATCGGGATGGACGGATTCGGCGCCAGCGCCCCCGGCCCGGTCCTGTACGAGAAGTTCGGTATCACCGCGGGACACGTGGTGAAAGCGGCGGAACAACTGATACGGAGGACCTGAGGAGGGAGAATGCCGGGGCAGGTACAGATCTTCCCGTCAATAACCGTTCCGATTCCCTTTGACGCTATTTACCGGCGTCTCGGGTACAAACGGGGAGTAACGCAGGTTGACAAGCGCAGCGGGGAAGAGATAGAGCGGCATATCGACTACGCCCTTTCCCTGATCTCCCTGAAAGGGGCCGGGCGGCGGGTTCTCCTCAGAGAAGCGAGTGCCCATACGGTTGTTCTCGAAACCGGTAACCAGTTCACAAGCGAGAAACTCGCCCGGTTTCTGAAAGGGTGCGGGGAGATTCTCCTCATGGGGGCGACTGCCGGAGATGCCGTGATGGAGGCCATCCGGAGCGACACGGAAGGGGAGGAGATGACGCGCGGCGTGGTCATGGACGCGGCGGCGAGCGAGATGGCGGACGCGGCACTGGACTGGATCGCGGGATATTTCAGTGGCCTTCTGACCAGGGAGAACGCCCATCTCACGAAGGGGCGCTTCTCAGCCGGTTACGGGGACTTTCTCCTGGAAAACCAGCGGGCCATGCACCATCTCCTGGAACTTGACCGCATCGGGGTCGGAATCAACGAAAGCTGTATCCTCATACCGGAAAAATCCGTCACGGCGGTGATG
>CAZAST010000294.1:0-2634 GCA_964487805.1 uncultured Syntrophaceae bacterium | reverse complement strand
AAGGATTCTTTTTATAGATTTTAACATAAAATAATTGTGTATTATATATTTTTTCCCTTTTTGCACATGCCTCCTATTGTAAAAGAGCAAAATACCGGAATAGGATTTTAGGAAAGGCTTGACTCATCTATGTTTTTTTCTTGATGGATACTGCTGGGTTACCGGCCACAAGATCGCCATCCGGCACTTCTTCAATCACGGATGCTCCTGACCCAACAATAGCCCATTTTCCTACTGTTAATCTTTCTTTGATTACCGATCCAGCACCGATATAGGCACCTTCCAGTATGTTCACATATCCACAAGTTACCGCTCCGGGTCCAACAAAGACATTCCGTGCAATCTTATTATCATGATTGATTATACAATTAAACCGGACACCCACATGGTCATCAATAAAGACACCGGAACCAATCTTCACACCAGGCATTATGACAACATCCCTTCCAATCTCGGTAAACTTACAATCTACATCAGGAGCAACCAGGGTCGCGAAACGGACGTATTTTTCTTCGAGCATCAGCGATACTTTTTCTCTGTTTTTCGTCGTTCCAAAAACATTGTTCACAAAATAGGTTCCTTTCTCATTATATCCATCGATATTCCTTCGATTCCCAAGAATCGGATACCCCATGAACTTGCTGTCTCGACCGTATTTAACATCATCGAGGAATCCAATCACGTTCCATGTTTCTTTCACCCTGTTTATTGAGTGAATCAACTTTATTATATCCGGGTATGATGCACCGAAAATTATAAGATCTTTCATTTTCGATCTCCGTCAAAGCCTTTGCTTTCCCTTATGATATAACTGAACTTATAATTCACATTCAATAATCGCGAAATATATTCGCCTATTATGAATAGGAATAGAAACAATAAACCAAAGAAAAATGACACTATGACAAAGAGAGAGGTCCAGCCGGGTATCGAAATACCGGCTATCAGTTTCTTAATTATGAATACAAGACTGGATAAAAAAGAAATCATGGATGCCATTAGACACACCGTTCCCATGAACTTCAGAGGTATGGTCGTGTAGTTGAAAAGCAGGTTATTGGCCAGTGACACAAGATTAAGGGGCTTATAATTGGACACCCCGTACTCTCTCCTCTCATGACTGACAGGATAATTAGCCACGTTATTGGTAACATTCAATATCATACCTGATATGTAGGGATATGACGTGTTGCTGTTCAGTATATCTTCTACAGTCTTTCGTTTGATGACACGATAACTTGACACCTTGATACCCTTTGGTTTCTTGAAGGAGTATTCGTTTACCTTATTAATCATGGCGGTGCCCATATTCCTGAATATTGAATGTTGCTTATATGTATATGACGCAAATACCGCATCGTAGCCAGAATCGAGGAGTTCTATCATCTGGGGAATATATTCGGGGGGCTGTTGGAGATCATCGTCTATTGTCACCATGACGTCTCCCATTGCGACGGAGAAACCACACATAATGGCACCATGCTGGCCGTAATTTTTCATAAGATTAACTATCTTGACGATTCCACTGTGCAGCTTCTCTATATTTATGAGAACTTCCCAGCTATGATCCTTGCTGCTGTCATTCACAAAAATGATCTCGTAGTTAATGAACTTATGAGAAAGCGTTTCAATTAATCTGTTGCATAGTTTTTCGAGCGATTTCTCTGAATTATAAACGGGAACGATAACGGTAACATTGTGATCTTTCATCTTCATCCTCTCGTTTTAACTGATCTTTGATACAACCTTCCTTAACAAATGAATCAACGGCCTGACCGAAACAATATCCTCTCCTTTTCTTCCTTCAGAAACCCTCAGAACTTGATACACCCTGACCTCGACGTTTTCATATACTTTCTGTATCGAGGGAGATCGCTTAATCCTCTCTTCGCACCCGGGGAAGCTGCTCCGCTCCTTCTCTCCCACAAAGAGGTACCCGATGCCAAGTTCATCCAGGAGGCGCAAACGCTCGCCGTCATCGGCGCTCTGGAAGATCCGTTGTATCTTATCGACCCTTCCGTCGATGGCCACCTTGTTCGGATACCTGTTACGCGCTATCTTCCAGTGTGCGAGGGCCGCCCTCCTTTCTCCGAAACAGACGGTAAGAGAATAATCAAAGTGGCCGGGGTAGTCGATCCGGGACTGAACGACAGCATCATAAGGCGTGTTCTGCCGCAGCCACTGCGCGGCGGCCATCTCTTCCCGAGATATGTATGTAGTAAAGGTTTCGTCATTTGTATCCATCAAGGCATACATATCTGTCACCACGGTGGGGAATGCAAGCAAAGCGCAGGCAAGCAGGACCACCATGCCCCGTTTCATCACCGCATTGTACAGGTAATACCCCGCCGCGAGGAAGAGGGGGAGCGTGAGAAGGTAGAGCCCCTTTCGCAGAAAGACGTTCCCCTCCAGCGCTTCAGTCACAAAGGCCATGGCCAGGAGAGACACCACCATCATTGACACGAGCAGCACCCCTTCGGGTCTCTTCAGCATGGCCTTCGATCCCATCATTCCCCACACAAACAGAACGCCCAGTTCCATGGGGACAAGAACAAACACCAGCATCGTGTTGAAACTGGGCCTGATGACAATCTTATTGGAATATTCCTGCGCGGCAAAGATGCCGATGTTGTA
>CAZAST010000293.1:0-2641 GCA_964487805.1 uncultured Syntrophaceae bacterium | reverse complement strand
CAATGGCGCTGTCGGGTCTGTCGGGTCTGTCGGGTCTGTCGGGTCTGTCGGGATACCGGGGATCTCAACGATTTCTTTATCCCGGGTAAATTGGCTATACAGCGAGAAATCGTCGCATCCCGCGACAAGAAAAATGAGCAACGAAATTGTCACAAACCGGAACAGTTTCATCTATAACTCCATCTCCACAACAAGAGACACCCCTGCTCCCATAATTATACTGTCCGAATCATAACAAGTCAAAAATGAAAGCCGGGCACCGTAATAAAAGAGGTCACCAAGCGGCAATAGGGCAAATATCCCCGCGTCGGCATAGGGAACCGTCTTGCTGGTGAGAGACCCCGAATCAAGAAGTGAAATGACCCCCGCCCCGCCCGAAACGAAGCCCGAGAAGCGGTATGTTTTGCTCGCGCCGGTTCCGAACATGACTACCGGACCTGCCGTGGATAATAACAATGTGGGTCCTGAAACCCCGGCAGCTTCAAAAACCCTCAAGGACCCTGCCTTGATTCCGGCGGTAAACCGCCAGGTCTTCCGTCGCCAGGTAATCCCGGCGGAAAGCGCTCCCCCTGCCCCGTAGGAAAAGTATTCGGCGAACTCTCCGAAAAAAACCATCCCGCCAATTTCCGCGCCCGTTTCAAAGACAAATGCCGGAGAAGACCGCGCGTCTGCGGGTGCCGGCCCCGCTGCATCCTGTTTCCAGGAGAACAGATCGGATATACCCGCGTTTTCCGAATCGCCTTTTGCTTCAGATTCACGGAACAATTCGGTCAGAGTCTCCCCTATCCGGATATCCAGCTGATGATCCAGCGGAACCACAAGTGTTTTCTCCGACAAGAGTATTTCGTTATTGGAATAGAGATCATAGATAACGGATACTTCATCGTTGCGCTGTGCGTATCTCGCATGAAGGATGAAATCTGAACGACCCGCTTCCCGGGTACTGGAGAAACCCATGGAAGAGAGAGCAGTTCCGGCTGCAAGATAGAGAATGTTCTCCGTTCTGGGATCCGGTTCTTCCGATTCAAACCGGTGGGCAACCGATTCTGCGTACGAGCCAAAAGAAAACAAGGTTGCCAGCGTTATTCCAAGAATCGATTTATATACTGATGTTGACATTGTGGTGCTGCCCATACCCCAAGTATACCCTGAAGACGTGTTTTATGCCGTAGTTTCTGGCTGCCACACGCAATTTTTTCCAACAATTTTGATAGCAGTATTGACCTTCCCGTCAATTTTCTGTATTCTCATCTTCGTTACGGGCGCTTAGCTCAGTTGGTAGAGCGTTTGGTTTACACCCAAAATGTCGGGAGTTCGAGCCTCTCAGCGCCCATGAAAACGCAAGCAAATCGCTTGCGTTTTTTTTTATTCTTCCAGGGTTATAAAGCCGAGATAAAACAATTCACTGTAAAGCTGTTTGTAGGACTCATCATAACCGTAAGCCATAACGTATGCCTGTACGTACAGCTGCTTGTTGTTTACATCGGTCCAGGTGGACCAGGTGACATCGGAATCGCCGTCGTTAATCTCGTCAAAATCAAATTGTGCCGCATCTGAGTGAATCCCCTCATCAACATTTCTGCGGGGAATGCCCAGGTACGTCGTTTCAACATACATTGAGGGTACCTCGTCAACATAGGGCATCAAACGGACGGTAACCTGACGATTGGATGTCGCACCAACGATGAGCGGAGTGCCCGTACGTTCCGAGGCAAGCAGACGGCGGTATTTTTTCGTGTTTATGATGTAATTATAGGCAAGATACGGATTGTTATCATTGTACAGGTTAATTTGCGAACGGTCTGTTGCCGCTGTGCCGGAATTGTTGTAAATCCGGTAATAGATTTCGAACCCCTTGAAATAATCGGCGGCATCACTGTGATTCCGGGCGTCGGAGGTCCGGAAGCTGAAGTAGTTGAACAAAGGATCAGAAGTAGGATCAAAATCGCGGTAGGAAACGGGGTGCAAATAGATAAAAACATCCAGACCGCAGGAAAACATCAGAGCCGACACTACCAAAAATAGTGCGTGTCGTATATTCCGGAAAATCTTCACACTCTTTCATCCACAAGTTCGTAAATTACTACCGGACGGTTTTTCCCTTTTACCCGTATGGTATCAAGTTCCCGGAAAACAAACTCGTCCTTGACCTGTGCATAGGTGTATTCGCTCACGATTATCATGGTACCGTACACCTTGTTTGTTCCCTCAAGCCGTGCGCCCAGATTGACATTGTCTCCCATGAGCGTGTAATTCATCCGGCCGGTGGACCCCATATTCCCGACTGTCATGATGCCGGTGTTTATTCCGATACCAATTGAGAGGCGTCGTTCTTCCGGCCATGTCGCGTTAAGCCCGGCAAGCCGTTTCTTTTGTGCCAAAGCGCATTGGCATGCCCGACGGGCATGATCGGGTACATCGAGCGGAGCTCCCCAGAAACACATGATCTCGTCACCAACATATTTGTCCAGGGTACCGCCCGAGTCAAGGATCAGATCTGTCATGGCGGAAAGATATTCATTCAGATGTTTTACCAGCTCCTGCGGGGTGAGGGTTTCCGAAAGACTCGTGAACCCGCGTATATCCGAGAAAAAGACTGTCAGTTCGCGGTCAATTCCGCCGAGTTCGGGCGGGTTGTCCA
>CAZAST010000292.1:2049-2651 GCA_964487805.1 uncultured Syntrophaceae bacterium | reverse complement strand
ACGAAAAATGCATCGGGATCTACGCATTTCGGTACTACTCGTACCTCAATGCTTCCATCCCGATTGCTTTTTCTGATGTTTTTTCGTACCTCAAAAACTTACGAAAAATGCATCGGGATCTTCGCATTTCGGTACTACTCGTACCTCAATGCTTCGACCGGATTCCGCGTTGCTGCCCGCCAGCTCTGCCAGCTCACGGTAAGCAGCGCCACTGCCACGGCCACTGCTCCTGCTGCTGCAAACACCCACCAGCTTAACTCTGTTTTATAGGCAAAGCTTTGCAACCATTTGTGCATAGCGTACCAGGCAATGGGGCAGGCGATGACAAAGGCAATGGCCACCCATTTGATAAAATCTCTATTAAGTAGGATAAGTATTTCGGATATATCAGCCCCATTTACTCTCCGGATACCGATTTCCTTGGTACGGTTTTCCGTAGAAAATGAAACAACCCCAAATAACCCAAGGCAGGCAATCAGGATAGCCAGGATGGAAAAATAACCAATTACCAATGTGAACTTGTCTTCTTCTTTATACAAGGCATCATATGCTTCCTCTAAAAAATGGAATTCAAACGGGATGTCAGGAGAGAATTCTTCCCA
>CAZAST010000292.1:0-2039 GCA_964487805.1 uncultured Syntrophaceae bacterium | reverse complement strand
TTGTTTAGAAATATAGTGAATCGTTTCCCGGATATTCCTGCCATTGATTCTAATGCTTACGTACTGACTATATTCTGGTACACTCCATAACACCAAAGACTTTATATTCTTTTGAAATGATTCATTATGAAAGTCTTTTACAACGCCTACAACCTCCATCTTGTAATCAAATAATTTTAAATTAAAACCTAATGGATTGTCCAAACCGAAGTTTTTTACTGCTGTTTCATTAAGAATGACTCTCTTATATTCATCAGTTAAATCCCAGGAAAAGTCTCTACCTTTAATAATTTCAAGACCGATAGTTTTTATGAAATCCGGATCAACAGCCATCGTATTGTAAGTTCTCTCACTTCCATTGATGTCTTCGGTAGAACTTATATGAAATTGTTCGGAAAGCCATTTGCCGCTGGATGTGGCAACGTTTGAAATAGTAGAATTCTGAAGCATTCTTTGTTTGAATACATCATATTTATTTCTAATATTTTGTGTCATTTTGAAAGTTATGATGTTCTTATTGTCAAAGCCAATATTTTCCGTCCTCATATACTTTACCTGCTTTGATATGCTAATCGTACTTATTATCAAAGCAACCGAAATAACAAATTGAAATACTAGCAGACTTTGAATAATACTATTGCTTTTATTTCCTCCTGTATTTTTATACTTGAAAATAATTGCCGGTTTAAAAGCAGACAGATAAAGGGCAGGATATATCCCCGCCAGAATACCAATAAGCATTGATCCTGATATAAACAGTAATATCGCAGTTGGATTATGGTAAAGTTTAATTGCTATTGAATTACCGGTTATTTCATTAAACAATGGCATTAAAAAATTTACAATAAGCAATGCAAGAATTGCGGCTATGAACGTCAGAGCCAAAGATTCACTCATGAATTGTTTTATAAGATCATACCGGCTTGATCCTGTGACTTTTCTTACCCCGATCTCTCTTGCTCTCACCGACGCTCTTGCAATGGAAAGATTTACAAAGTTGATGATTGCAATGCCAATGATGATTATTCCTATAAAAAGAATTAAATAGATGAAATTGATTTTGTTGTTTTTGTAAAAACTGACCTCTTTTAAGGGGACCAATCCCGCAATATATCCTTTCGCTGATTCGCTGCCTGGTTTAATGTCTTTCTTTTTGAATATATAAGGTAGCCATATTTGGTTAGTTTTTTTTACAAGTTCATCAATGGAGCAAGTATTTTTCGCTAAAACGTAAGTGTCATACGCCCAGTTACTATAATCTTCATCCACATCAACACCGGCCGGTTTAATAGATTTTAAGGTAGTAAACGATACTATTCCGTTGCATTTAATGGATGAATTCTCAGTGATGTCATCAATAATTGCTGATACCGTATAATTTAATCTGGGATTCTCATTTGTGCCTATAAATTCAATGGTTTTTCCAATAGGATCATCATCACCAAATATCTTATGTGAAGTACTTTTGGTGAGAATTATGGAGTTAGGCTCAGTTAACGATTTTTTTACATTACCCTGGATGACCCTGAAGCTGAAAACATCGAAGAATGTGCTATCTGCATAAAAAATGTCCTCAACCCTGACGGTTTTAATCTTATTTCCGTTATTAATCCTAAGGAGAGGCGATTCGCCACCACCCATATATGTATCTAATCTTACTATTTTTTCAATTCCAGGTATTTTATCTTTCAAAATCACCGCAAGGGGACCTATAGTACCAAAATTTTCTCCTACGGTGAGTTTATAAATCCTATTCAGATTTTTTTGAGACCTGTCGATAGATAACTCACCATTTACATACAACAGAATTAGGATAAAGGATGAAATGCCAATTGCCAATCCGGCGATATTAATAATCGAGTGCAGCCTGTAACGCAATAGATTTCTGCACATTATTTTGAAATGGTATTTAAACATTTGTGTTGTTGTTTTCAGTTAGTTTATTCATATCTCTGCATTTCGGTACTACTCGTACCTCAACGCCTCCATCCCGATTGCTTTTTCTGATGTTTTTTCGTGCCTCAAAAACTTACGAAAAA
>CAZAST010000291.1:0-2668 GCA_964487805.1 uncultured Syntrophaceae bacterium | reverse complement strand
AAATGGAGCGGATTTCGGAGCTGAATCACTATCCACCGTTACAAAATTTATTGCGGGCTGAAACCCTCGCAAACCCCTGCAACCGCAATGTTTTATACCCGTTGTTGTAGGTTGGCGATTAAAAAATTAGTTCAATCTCTTTAAAAATCTTTGCTCTGATTTCTAAACGCAAATTCTCAAATTCTAGGTTTACTAATAAAATATAAAATATAATCAGTATTAAGGTTCCAATAATATATCCTATTATACCTATTAAGATAAAAAGCAATGAAAAAAGAAAAATCCATAAGAATCCAATGAATAAACTTGAAAAACCAATAGAATAATCTGTTCTTATTTGAGTAAATGATTGATCAGAAATCAAATGAAATCTTGCTATTATGTCTGGTCTTAATTGGATTAATTGTAATCTAAATTTTGAGATCCAAAAACCATCCTTTGTCCAATTGCCTATAAAAGATTTATTTGTAATTCCAGTATAACTTTGTCTAAATATTAATTGTGGACTAATATTTGTCTTACAAGTATTTGAAATCATTCTATCTTTAACTACTTGCTCATCAGATTTATTTATCTTAAATCTTAGTTTATAAAACTTAATCATTATGCATAGAATTCTATTATCAAAATCATTGTACGAAAAATCGCTTACCTACAACGTTAAGTGTATGAATTGTAGCCGGGTAAAAAATATTCATTTTCGAGGTTACTTTTTATTTGATAAATATACGAATGTTTATTTTAATTATAAGGCAGGCTATTATTCATACACAGTGTTGTACTCTGTGCTAAACGCATGTACTGGAATTTCAATAATTCCCGAATATATGACTTTTCTATTTTTTAATCTTTCTCTTTGAGTCTTTTTATTCGTTTCAAACATTTTTTCGTTCCTTTTTATCCTTAACTTTTATATTTTATCATTTTTTACTACGCTTAAACCATATTTATATGGTTTACAAATATTTCTTTCCCATACAACCTGTTTTTTCTGTTGTTCTTTGTTTTTTTATGTCTATTTTTTCTATCATACTGCTATAGGCCAATGATCTGGTATTTTGTCCTTCTTTATCTTTCGTATCCATCGTGTCCTGTTATCATAATATTCCTGTATCAATATCATTTCCTTTTTACATCTTGGACATAACAATGGGTCTTTTCCCGTTTTATCTATCTGATATTGACGCCAGTCTTGTTTTTTATCTATAACCTGTTTATCTCTCGGTTTTCTCGGAACTTTATTTATCCACTTGCTGCTGTACATCCCGTAATACCTTACCATCCGAAAACCTTTTCCCGGAACATGCTCAAACAACCTGCCGAAAAAATCCCTGTACCCAAGTTCTAGCTCTTTCATATCCGGTTTGCCTGTTGAATCTACATTCTTATAATCTTTATGACGTATCTTTATTATCCCATCCTTATCACTTAAAATGTTATATTCACTGATACATGCCCGTTTGGTATAACGCCCTACATAATTTATTATATCTTCCGCCTTTCTTAACGGTGGCCGTACTTTTACTACCCAGTCCTGTTCATTAACCTCTTTTATGAAAGATTTTAACTCAATTACACTTTTATAGGATGTCTTTATTTCTCCCCTCTCAAATAAGTCTATTAACCCTTTCTCAAAATGCCATCGGTACTTTCTGGCTAAAAAATGTTGATTAACTAAATACCCTGTCTCTGGTAACTTCTTGAACTCTCCTTCTTCCGTTATCCCCCCGGACGAACATAACATATGAACGTGTGGATGATATTTTTGATCACTACCCGCTGAATGTAATACATTCATTATCCCGGGTGTTTTCTTGTGCTTTGTCTTAAACCAATCTACTATCGTCTCTGCCGTTGATTTTAATAATAAACTATGTACTTTTTCTTTGTTGCTCCTGGATATAAATCGTAAGTCTGCCGGTAAAGTGAATACTATATGATGATGACTACAATCTGCTACCTTTTCAAGCATCTTTGACGCCCATTTCTTCGTGTCTGCATATCCACATCGGGGACAAAACCGGTTCTTGCATGACCGGTATACATATCGCTTTTCTCTGCATTCCGGGCACTCATATACATTTACCCCTATCCTTGGTGTCCTACAGGCTATCGTTTGGTTAACCGCCTTAAATACTTCTTTGGTTATAGGATACTTCGGATCTGCTATATAATCATCAAAGTAATTTTCATATATAGAGGATAACCTGACTTTTTCCCTTTGTCCTTGATTACACATAACATTTTGCTTAAAAAAAAGCAAGATAGTAAAAATTTATCAGAATGCCCAATCTATGCGTTTAGCATTGAGTACAACGTTGAGTGTAAGAGTAGTGGCGATTCAAAGCTTCTCTCCTGTCCCACGATACCTAATTTGTTAAGTGATTTGAAATTTAAATTTACTACAAATTAAGCCATTACTTTTACACATTGTTAGTGGCCCGTGCCTTTCCTTTTTTCTTTTTTTATCGGCAATGAATAATCCTGAAAATTTGATATTCAAATTTATCCGTAAAATCAAGTCTGCCGCGATTGTGATCAAATCCAGTTTAATGTCACAACTTCGCTATCATTGTCAATTAATGATTTTTTTTGTCTACAACGTAATTATCTAAATACAACATATTTCAATTAATGCTCAAGCTATTTTGCGCCGTTAATGAAAAAC
>CAZAST010000290.1:0-2673 GCA_964487805.1 uncultured Syntrophaceae bacterium | reverse complement strand
GCGGCTTTCTGTCCGATGCAGGAATCGGCAAAGGCAACCGGAAGGCCGAGCTTGCCGGAAAGATATTCAGCGACGGGCTTCAGGCGGTGTTTGCCGGCAATGAACGCGTCCATATCGAACGCCTTGCCGTCTTTTTCCGCTTTTTCCTTTGCCTTCTTGGGATCCTTCGCGGGATCGCCAAGGTGACTCATGAGAACGATCGAGCGGGGTTTCTGCCCGAGAATGTATTTGATTGAGGGAAGAGCCGCGGTAATACGGGTATCATCCTGTACGACACCGTCTTTCATGGGCACATTGAAGTCCACCCGCATGATGATGCGTTTGCCTGAAAGGTCAACATCTTTTATTGTCTTGATCATATACTGTTCCTCCTGGGGAAATTACATAACAGGGCGTGGTTTATCGTCCAAAATATAGCAATTTACGCTGCGTTCCGCAAGCCCTGTTTCCCTGGAAGCCGGGGCAGCAGGGAGTATCCCGGAAACAGTTACTTCAGTTTGAGCCAGGTGTTGATACCCTTCGCGGCGTGTGCGCCGTCTGAAACAGCCTTGGCAATTTGCAGAAACCCGCCGGTACAGTCACCCGCGGCAAAGACGCCGGGGATGTTGGTCATGAACTCTTCGCTCACCACAATGTCCGTACCGTTGAGTTCGATTCCCAGGGTTGCCGCGAAACTCGCTGCGCCCGCGGTTCCGAGCGCAGCAAACACACCGTCTACCGGGTACTCCTTTCCGTCTTCAGTGGTAATGCCGGAAACAGTGTCCCCGCCGGAAAACGCGGTAATTTTTTCGGTGACAAAGCGGGTGCCTTCCGGGAAAGATCCGGTTACCTTCGCGCCATTCGTAAAAACAAGGCGGTCGGAAGTAAAGGCTTCAAGCTCGACATACTCGTTTGCGGCATACTCGCCTGCGCCGAGAAGGGCAAGCCGCTTGCCGCGGTACAAGAAGCCGTCGCAGGTAACACAAAAACTGATTCCCCTGCCGCGAAAATCCTCGAACCCGGGAACCTTCAGCGCGGTGCGTGCCTTGCCGGTCGCGAGGAGTACGGACTTCGCCGTATAGTGTCCCGCTTCGGTCTTGACCGACCAGAGGTCTTCCATACCAAGATGGACTACTTCCTCTGACCGCACTTCCACGCCGAGTCGTTCTGCCTGGGCAACGCCCCGCGCTGCAAGCTCGGCGCCGGTGAGGGCTTCGGGGAAGCCGTAGTAGTTTTCGATTGATTCCGCCCGTTCGAGCGCGCCGGTTTCTTTTCCGAGTACAAGGACCGGGTGACCCGAGCGTACGAGGTAGACCGCTGCGGATACTCCCGCCGGACCTTTTCCGATAATGATGGTGTCGTATGTCATACGGTTAAATCTCGCGGATTATTGCGTGCAAGTAAAGTGACCAAATCACAGTTGTTCATCGCCGAGCCCTACCCGGATAACAGAAGCGACCTGTTGAACGCAGGGAAGTCCTTCAATTTCGTTGAGGGCCGCACGCATTTTTTCCTCGTTCACCCGGTGGGTTACAATGGTAATGGTCGCTTTGCCGGAATCCGCGTCGATCTGCTGGATGGCCTGTATGCTTACCTCGTTGGTCGCAAAAATGTTTGAAAGCTTCGCGAGAACACCGGGTGCGTCATCAACCACGCAGCGGATAAAGAAGCTCGTAAAACACTCATTAATGGACATGACCTTCCGTTCATTGAGGGCAAACTCGGTATCGCGATTAAAGGAGGTCTTTTCCCGGAAGGCGAGGTTCATCACGTCGCCGACAACGGCGGAAGCGGTGGGGAGTTCACCGGCCCCGCGACCGTAGAGCATGGAATCTCCGAGACTTTCGCCCTTGATGTAAATTGCGTTGAAAGCATCCGACACCGTAGCCAGGGGGTGATTCTTTTCAATCATGACCGGATGCACGCGGAGTTCGATGGCGTCCGGATGATTGATGCCCATGGCGAGCATCTTGATGGTGTAGCCGAACTGATCTGCGGAACGGATATCTTCTGCCGAGATGCGGGTAATGCCCTCGCGGTAAATGTCGTTGAAGCTCACCGTGCAGCGGAAGGCAAGAGACGCAAGGATGGAGAGTTTGTAGGCCGCGTCGTAGCCTTCAACATCGTTTTTGGGATCCGCCTCTGCGTAGCCGAGCGTCTGTGCTTCCTTGAGGGTTTCTGCAAAATCGGCGCCGGTTTCCGTCATTTTGGAAAGGATGAAGTTGGTGGTTCCGTTCACGATACCGAAGACCTTTTCGATACGGTTCGCGGACAGGGAATTGCGGATCGCATGGAGCACGGGAATGCCGCCGCCCACCGCGGCTTCGTAGAGGATGGTGCAGTTGTTCTTTTTCGCGAGCGCGGTAAATGTTTTGCCGTGTTTGGCGATTACTTCCTTGTTGGAGGTAACCACGTTCTTTCCGGCTTCAAGCGCCTTTTCAATGAATGTACGCGCCGGGTTTTCCCCGCCGATTACTTCGACAACCGTATTTATTTCAGAGTCTTCCAGGATCGACGCGATGTTGTCGGTAAGCATGCCTGAAGGAATGGCTATTCCCCGGTCAGTAGTTGTATCAAGGTCTACAATCTTCTTGAGTTCCACCCGGCAGCCGGCACGCTGTTCGAGAATTCCACGGTCATTCAGGAGTATCTTCACAACGCCTTTTCCAACCGTTCCAAAACCGATTACACCAA
>CAZAST010000289.1:0-2678 GCA_964487805.1 uncultured Syntrophaceae bacterium | reverse complement strand
ATGAGCCGTCAGAGTTACCGGGTAATCGTTATGGTATTTCAAATCCTCCAGCATCATGTCATACAAGGCTCTGTTTTTGATCATGGTGTTTTCTTCTGCAGCATAAATCAAATCAAGATACCTCACATCATTCAAATCGAAGCTTGTAGTGTAATTAAAATCAGCAGGGTGCCAGTGCCCGGAGTTGTCCATAACTTCGGCCCATTGATGATGATAATCATAAATCTGATCATCGTTATGACCGTAAACAACGCCCCAAATGGTGCGTGCAGGAATTTCGCCTGCTCTGCAAAGCGCAACAAATAGTCGCGAAAAATTCATACAGGTACCATAACCCAATTCTAATGTTGTTGATGCTTTCTCCAGGAATGAATCTTTATAAATCTTCATTTTTAAATGATTAATAACAAATTGTTGAATAGCCATGGCCTTTTCAACAGGGGAGGAGAGTCCATTCGCAAGTTCGCTGGCTTTAGCAACAATTGCTTCATTTTCAGAATCAATATAATAGGAGGGACGAGTCCATGTTTCTTTGTTTTGCACATTTTCTAAGAACAGTTCGAGGTCTTCATTTTTCCGGGTAATGGTAATTACTATATTCTCATTATCAGGGAAATCAGATTTAGAGATATGCAACCAGTATCCTCCGCAGCTGTCAAAAACAAAATCTGAATTGTAATTTTTATCACCAACATGAATGTCAATTACGCTGGTGTTTAAAAATGAGCGTCCTACCGGAAAAATGAGAAGATCACTTGCTGGTATATCATTTTCCTTCTCGCAGCATATCCATATCATCAAAAGTGCGATTGCCAAAATGGATTGTTTGCTAATGGTTATCCTGTTCATTCTTTTGAAAGGAATTTTTCATGATTACTAATTCATAAAATTGACAATACAATTCCACTATTTATAACCGCAAAAACCAAAGAGTTTAAAGTATTGGTTGCTCATCTTTGGTTTATGACCGGAAGCTTCGCCCCAAACCCTACCTGATGGAGTGGTAGCATAGGCAAACGCGTCGAAATGTGACTTACTGCTACTGCCGATGCCCTTGTTTTGCTGAGACTGCCTACCGGCAAGGTAGGCGGAGTCGAAGCATGCCACTGCCACTCGTCCCTTGTCTCTTGTCCCTTGTCCCTTGTCTCTCGTCTCTCGTCTCTCGTCCTGGTTTTACTAATCCTGTTCTGAAACAGATTGCTTAAATGCATTTTTAGCCACAAAAATAGGGCGCTAAGGGCGCAAAATGGGCTATTTATGGAGTTATTAGTCTGCTTTTCAATATTTTATTTCGGTCCGACCCGGATTCTACAACCCGGATTCTAAATGAATGGCGATAAAAAATTGTAGATGATGCTGTTGCTTTCTAATTTCTGGTTATCAGAAATATGATTATCCCTGCTGCTATCAGTGCTATTGTAAAAGTCAGCATTCCCATGAGATATGCAATAAGCGCTTTGAAATAGCTCATAAATTTTCGCTTGTCAAAAAACTGTCCTATTGCATAGGTAGTATAAACAAACCCAACTATTATAGCCACTTGCATTGAATTTACATGAGTCAGGCCTTGAAAAATCCCAAATACTGAAAAAACTAACATCCCCATACCCATAACAAAGCAAAGAACCACTAAAATTTCGAAAAAATTGAATTGATATTTTCTAAAAAGGATTTTTAACCATGGTACTAAAAAAAAAGCCATAATAATATTTGCATAGCCATAATTTCGTTGTACCCATTTGTAAAATGAAAGTGTCCCAGATTCTTCAATTTTCGAAAAATTTACTAAAGTATCTTCAAAGTGAAAAATGTTATTAAAAATGGTGTAGATTAACGATGTAACGATTAAAAATACGATTGGTTTAACTAATCTGTTTCTATCTTCATCTAAAAAAAACTTCATGCTTTTACCCGGGTTAATGGTTAATTCCCGTATGGTAAAAAGAATGACTTTTTCAAAATTCAAAACATTTCGAATTTCCTGAAATATATACTTTCCGTCAATTCTCTTCAAAATTGCCGGAAAACCGCATTCCGGGCAGTAATTTTGTATTACTTCTGTTTGACAATTTTTACAGATCTTCATCGATTCTTGTTAAAAATTTAATTCTTCTATTTGTTGTTTTGCATACGTCTTTGCTTGTTCGCCCCCATATTTAATAGTCCTTTCATAATACTCAGTCGCTTTTCGTTTGTCTCCTTTCAGTTCATAACCATGATCTGAGTAAATGACAAAATATTTATAACGCCTAGAAAGTTAGTAAAATGCACGCCTTTTGTTAATAAAAAGACGTGCAAATACTTGCAAAGTATAGTTGAAATTCAAATGATTAGCATGGTCACCACAACAACGCTAACTATGAAAACAACAATGCAATGTAAAACTAACAAATTAATCATGTTTTTCAAAGATAAAACACATTGGAACCTTGCTCGTATTCAGTTTCTTGTGGCTTTCACTTGTCTCTCGTCCTGGTTTTTCTAATCCTGTTCTGAAACAGATTGCTTAGAATGTATTTTTAGCCACAAAAATAGGGCGCTAAGGGCCCAAAATGGGCTATTTTAGGAGTTATTAGTCTGCTTTTCAATATTTTATTTCGGTCCGACCCGGATTCGAGTGCGAATAATAAAATTAATATAATCTGTTTTTAGGTTTTCGATTTATCATTAGCCATGGC
>CAZAST010000288.1:0-2699 GCA_964487805.1 uncultured Syntrophaceae bacterium | reverse complement strand
GTGGGACGCTGGAGCGATTCGCTGTCGGCAGGATGGATATCCCCGCCAATCAGAAGGAGCGGATGCTCGCCCTGTTCGATGCGACCCATGCCGCCATTCTCATACCCATGATCTTTCAGGATCGGCTCATGGGAATCATTGCAGTGGGTGAAAAACGATCGGGAGAGCTGTTTGTGCACGAGGATATCGAGCTCCTGGAAACCATCGCCAGCCAGGGGGCGATTGCCATAGAGAATGCCCGTAACTACGAAAGACTGGAGGAAATAAACCTTAATCTGGAAAAGAAGGTGCACGAGAGGACGCGGGCGCTCACGGCGGCGCTCGAGGAAAAAGAGCGCACCCAGCAGCAACTGATCCAGTCGGAGAGTCTCGCCTCCATCGGGCAACTGGTGGCTGGGACGGCGCACGAGCTCAATAATCCCCTTGCCAGTTCATCCAGCCTGATCCAGACATGCGCCGACACGGTCGAAGAATGGAACGGTGTGGATGACGCGGCGCGTGAGGAACTTGTGGAGGACTTGAGGTTCTCCATCAGGGAACTCGACCGGGCAGCCGGGATCGTCAGGAGTCTTCTCGGTCTGTCGCGACAGACACAGACCTATGTGGAGCGGGTGAACGTCAATATTCTCATAGACGACGCCCTGAGGGTCCTGCTGAACCGGTACAAGAACACCGCCATAACCATTGAAAGGGATTTGGCGGACGACCTGCCGGAGATCGAAGGGAATTTCGCCAACCTGGGCCAGGTGGCCGTCAACATCATCAACAACGCCATCCAGGCCCAGCAGGACGGGAAGGGCACTATAACGCTGATAACGCGCCATGAGGAAGAGGCGGATATGGTCCGCTTAGAGTGCCGCGATACGGGGAAGGGCATGTCCCCCGGGGAGATCAGGGATGCCTTCAAACCCTTTTTTACGACGAAGAGCCCCGGAGAGGGAACGGGTCTCGGGCTGTATATCACCCATGAGATTATTCAAAGACATGGCGGGAACATCGCCATCCAGAGTGAGCCGGGGAGGGGAACCACGGTATCGGTGACGCTCCCCTGCCGGAGGAGGGAAGAGGGATGAACCTGTTGGTGGTTGACGATGAAGAGGGGGTGCGCCGGTCTCTGAAAAAAGCGCTCGAACGGGACGGATACCATGTGCTTCTCGCGGAGGACGGCAACCGGGCTATCGGTATGGTCGGTGATAATCCCTACGGGATAGAAACCGTCATGTCGGACTACAAGATGCCGGGAATCGACGGGCTGGAAACCCTGATCGAGATCGGAAAGATCAATCCTGAGATGACGCGGATCATCCTGACCGGATACGCCACCATGGAAAGCGCTATTGAATCGGTCAACGCGGGGATTGACGGATTTATCACGAAACCCTTCTCCAATATGGAGCTGAAGGCGAAGATCAGGGAATGCACCCTCAGGAAGAGGTTGAAACAGTTCGTCTCGGAACAGGTCTTTTTCGAGATGTGGAAGGAAGGGGCCTTCCTCGGGCTGCAAAAACGGAGGGCCACGATCCTCTTCAGCGATATCCGGGGCTTTACCGCCTTGGCGGAAGAGCTGAGTGTCGAAGCCCTGTGCGAGATCCTCAATGTGCGGTATTTTTCACCGATGGACGCGATTATATGCAGGTATAACGGGACACTGGACAAACATGTGGGGGACAGCATCATGGGGGTCTTCGGGGCTCCCCTGACCTTCGCGGACGACGCCCTGCGGGCGGTCAGGTGCGCAGCGGGGATGATGGAGGAAATCGACAGGATAAACAAAACCCTGCCTGAAACGGAGCGGAGGATTGCCATCGGGATCGGGATCAGTACCGGGGAGGTGATGGCGGGGATATTCGGGTCTTCCAGAAAAAAAGAGTACACGGTCATGGGGCCCGCCGTCAATGTGGCCGCGAGGCTCGAAAGCCTCGCCAGGGCGGGACAGATACTCGTCTGCGACGATACCTGCCGCGCGGTGGAGGGACAGGTTCAAGCCGAGGATATGGGCCCCGTCGCCCTCAAAGGAATCGACAGAAAGATAGGCGTTTACAATATCCGGGGATTAAAAGAGAATAGCCCTTGACATTTTGAGCGTATTATCTTAGAAACAGCACCACATTCGGCGGGCACCGTCAGGTAGCCCCCACAAGAAGCTTCAGAAGAGACATGACGCGGGGTGGAGCAGCCTGGTAGCTCGTTGGGCTCATAACCCAAAGGTCGGAGGTTCAAATCCTCCCCCCGCTACCAAACAATTATAAGGGGCTAGATGAAAATCTAGCCCCTTATTCTTTACGCTGAAAAGTGATTTCCAACCTTTTTCCAACTGCCTTTTCAGGATGACTGAGAGAGCCGAACGGCCATGCCTGATCGTTGCTCCTGTGCCATCCTCGCGAGGCGTGAGCCAACATTCAGCATACCGCTGACATTGGCGGGATGATCATGCGGGGGAAGCCCAGAAACACGAAACGAGGTTGCGCAAATTACCTGAATGGATTTTCCTGAAATAATGAAAAGATTATCAACGTGGATGCTGTTGCTTGATCATTATTTATTGAAGTCGAGGTTTTAAGGAAATGCGTTTGTGCAGCAGATTTCAATCCGTATTGCGCAGATGTGAACAGAGAAAAATTGAAATTTGTCGGTTCTTGGTCCCTACAACTGCGAAGTGAACCGATAAATCTTACCCGCAGCAATGAAGCATATCATTA
>CAZAST010000287.1:0-2752 GCA_964487805.1 uncultured Syntrophaceae bacterium | reverse complement strand
GGTCTTTCGGTCTCTTTGGCTATGCTATCGAGTTGGCTGGCAAGATTCTTGGGTAGCCGTACTGATATTGCTGTATTCATAATGCATCTCCTGTCATTTTTGTATTACAATATATGCAGGAATGCCTGTTCCATCAAGCAAATTTTCGAAATCCGTCGCCTCGTTTCAGCGACCATTGACGGCGCCATGACCGGAAAGTACGAACCTTACTGAAGCACCCAAGCTATAACAGCGGGCAATTTTATGCTGAAACTGCGGAGCGCGAGCAAGGTCACGTGTAAACATTAGCCCATTTCTTGACATACATCGTTTGGGAATACTGATGTGACCGGCATGTCACCTCATCTCAAAAAGATTCATATCGTTCTCTATCAGTCTCGATCCAAGGTCTGTTCAGATTATATGTTTTTCACCGGAATCCCTGTTGCACACGGGACTCCCATCATACACAGCCCACAGGTCGGAATATTTATGCCATACTGTTCAGCATTATACGCCTTATTAATCGTGTCCTCCTTGTGATAATACCGGATCATATTCTTTTTCTCGGTTTCTATCGCTGATACCGGACATCTTTTCATGCACTGCCGACATGTCCCGGACACATAATAAAGACAATGATCGTAAATCCCCTTGAGTCTTGCATGGGACATATCTGGCGATGCGCTTGTAACAAGGCTAACCGTACCTGACATCCTTTTTCCGTAATGAGTGCGTGATGCAGGCCGAATGTCCCGAGTCCGCAGGAGTATGCGACATGTCGCTCGGACCAGGATGTCAGAAACTCCCCATCTCTATCAACTCGTGTATACAACGGGGTATCACGCGGAACAATCACCGTCCCCACGCCGCCGAACGTGTCGCGTATCTCTGCATTAATCGTATCTGACAGGATCCTGAAAAAATACGTGGCTTCGACCCATGTCTTTGGAGAAAAGGGTTCTGCCACATCCCCCTCCTGATGGTTAAAGACAATTGCATAAGAGATAACTGATTTCACAGGAGACATTTCACTCCCGAAGTCCGTTGGCAAACGATGGCATGAATATGCCTGATGAAGATGAGTATATACTTCATGCCGGGCGTCCTGAACGCCAATGAGAATAGTATCATAAAGCTCGCGATAATTTGCTTTATCGGATAACTCAGGTTCAAATATGGCACGTATCTTCCGTACAATTTTACGACTTGTCATAGTTCACCCTTCATGCCACAAGCCTTGCCAACGAAAAAACCAGCCGGAGCAGGCCAACGGCCTGCGATCGGCTGCATTGACGGGTTCGGCCTGAATTATTCATTTAAGATATCTGGGTTCCCCTTTATCCTCGTTCACACGGCTTAACAGAAACATATCGACTATCCGTATTCGTTAAGTGTTTCGGATGCAGCTTCCGCATCGTAGTTCTCCCGCGCTTTCAAGCTTTCCTTAATAAACCCCTGCAGGATTCTGCGCATCTTGCCGCGTGGAATGAAGAATGCATGCTTTGCCCAGAGGGTTATAAGGGGGTGTGGAGTGTCCTCCTTATCCGCATAGGTCATTCGTGACAATATGATATAAGACCGGCATGGCAATAAAGCGAACGAGTCATGCGGTCTACAATACGAGTTTCCACATGGTGCGGTGTCCGAAATACCGTAAAAAGATTTTCGAGGGAAAAGAGCTTCGAGAACGAGTGGAACAGCTGATTTGATAGACCAGCGAGGACTATGGTTTTGAGGTCATTGAGATGGAAATTGCTCAAGAATATGTACATATAGTATTGCCCTTTCCGTCGAGCAAGTCGATTGGAGAAGTTGTAGGAATTATAAAAAGCAAGAATGCTCGGGGACTGTTTTGCGAGTTCCCATTTTTGAAGAAAAAACTTTACAGCGGGGAGCTTCGCTCCTATTTGTTACCCTTCTTCTTTGATCCGGCACGGGCGAGTTTGTCTTTGAGGATATCTCCAAGAGTGCCCATGGAAACGGGCTCCTTTTGCAGGTACGTGTGATAATCGCTGTTGTCAGACGTTTCCGCCTCAGATTCGCCTTCTTGTTGAATCATTCTCAGGGAAAGCCGCCTCTTATCAAAGTCTACCGCCTCAACCGCAACATCCAGAGATTGTCCCTGCTCCAAGGCTTCACTGGGGTGATTGAGACGCTTCCCTCCCCCAAGTTTTGAGATATGAATCAACCCGTCAATCCCGGCTTCAAGAGTTACAAAAGCCCCGAATTTTGTCAGGCGTGCCACCACCCCGTGATGGGAAGACCCCGCAGGATACTTTTTCTCAACCTCCTCCCAGGGATCGGGGAGCGTTGCCTTGCGGCTGAACGACATTCGATCCTTTTCCCAATCCAGGGTAAGGATCACCACTTCCAACTCCTGACCAATGGACAGGACGTCGCGAATATCATCAATCCGACCCCACCCGATCTCCGAGATGGGGAGCAGCCCCTGAATACCGCCTATGTCGATAAAAGCACCGAATCCCTGGATAGCCGCGACGGTTCCTTTGATTCTCATCCCCTCACGAAGATGCTCCTTGAGCGCTTCCTTCTTCTCACGCTCCTCCGCTTCCACAATCACCCGGTTGGAGAGTATGATGTTTCGTCCTCCCTCACCATATTCCGTAATCATGAAACTCATCCGTTTCCCGGCATACGCAGAGGAATCTTCAATCCGCCGCAGCCCCATCTGGGAATACGGGCAGAAGGCCAGAGCGCCGCCTGCTATCTTGACCTGGAATCCACCTTTTATCTCCCGTTCCACCAAACC
>CAZAST010000286.1:0-2754 GCA_964487805.1 uncultured Syntrophaceae bacterium | reverse complement strand
AATACTACAAATACAGGCCGACATGGGCTGTGGATGAGGTCTTTTAGATAGGAACGCAGATTGTGTTTATATGTTAACCTGCTCCCGTCCGACAGCCTGCTGTGGATTGTCGGACGGGAGAACCTGTCTTCTGCCATAAGGCGTGTACTGAGAGGAGTCATTGTGATGGATATTGTTGAAGCTATACGATCACGAAAAAGCATACGTGGCTATAAATCTGACGTGGTGCCCACAGACGTATTGAAAGAATTGTTGACAATTGCAGCACAGGCTCCGTCAACACGGAACTTTCAACCATGGAAGGTACATATCGTCACCGGTGAAGTACTCGAAAAGATAAAACGAAGTAATGTTGCGCAATTATTTGCCGGTGTCGCTCCACATTCGGAAGTATTAATAGAGAATGAACATGAATCCCGAGAACCTGTTTTTAGGCAACGCCAGATTTCGGTGGCAAAACAACTTTTCAATTCCATGGGTATACAGCGAGAGGATACTCAAGGACGGACGGAATGGCTCCTCAGGGGATTCCGCTTTTTTGATGCCCCCGTCGCGCTTATCCTGTCTTCGTCGGATGCTCTTACAAAACCTGTCATGGCATTTGATGTTGCCCTTTTTTCTCAGACCTTATGCTTGGCTGCCATGGATTTTGAACTGGGGACCTGTATTGCGCAACAGGGTGTTTCCTACCCCGAAGTGATCCGTCACTATATGGGAATCCCGGAATCGGAACGGATCGTAATCGGCATCTCAATCGGGTATCCGGACAAGGATTTTGCGGCGAACGATGTGGTGACTGAGCGTGAGCCTGTCGATGTTTTTGCGCGATGGCATGGATTTGAGGAAAAACAGCCGCGATAGCCTCAAACCGGAATGTATGCCTGCATAATACCAAAGGACACTGCGCTCAAGAGCTTGGGATATTGAAAAGGGAATAAACGGATGGCCTATACAACCTTGTTAGTTGATAAGCAAGACCGGGTCGCAACGGTGTCGTTAAATCGTCCCCACAAGCTGAATGCCATGACAACGGTAATGGCGAAAGAACTCACACATCTGTTTGATGAACTGGAAGCTGATCCGGACGTCAGGGCGATTGTGCTGACGGGATCCGGAAAAGGGTTTTGTGCCGGTGGTGACATGCAGGATGTGTTGCTTGCAGGGCGGGAACTGGATGCGGGTAAGCTGGATCAGGTGCAGACAGGGTTTAGTCTGCTGGCCCAAAGGATGATGCGTGTTGAAAAACCGATGGTTGCCGCGGTCAATGGTGTGGCTGCCGGCGCCGGTTTCTGTTTTGTCCTGTTCTGCGATCTGCGCGTGGCGTCTGAAAATGCCAAATTTGGCATTACCTTCGTGCACCGAGGTCTTCCCGCAACAGATATGGGGTCAACCTGGTTGTTGCCCAGGTTGGTGGGCTTGTCAAAGGCAACGGAAATGCTATTGCTTGGTGAAATGCTCACCGCGAAGGAACTGGGAAAACTCGGGTTGCTCCACCATATCGTTTCACCGGAGGAGGTTTACAAAGAAGCACGGAATCTGGCACTTCGCTTGGCCGAACTCCCGCCTCTTGCGATCAAAATGACCAAACGAGCATTGCTTCGCAGTTTCCAGACCGATTTTGTGACACAGGCCGGGTACGAAATGGCCTTGCAAACCCTTGCATACTCAACGGAGGATCTTGAGGAGGGCATCCAATCCTTTCTCGAGAAACGAGATGCCGTGTTTGAAGGAAGATAATTGTTGGAGAAGGAAAAAGTCCGCGGTTCGATAATTGGTAGCGTTCGCTGTAAGTGATTTCAAAAGACCCAGGTCCGGAATCTTTCCATGCCGTGATCTGCCATTCTCATTGCAGTTTTTTGCCAGAACTCAACTGAAAGACCAGAGAATTTTTATTGTATACAGCCTTGTTGCTCGGAGATTTCTGGTCGCGGCAGTTGAGCAGTGACCGAAAGGCATCTGTTTCAAACACTTGGTGTACGCCCGACATGGGCGTGAATTTAGTCCCCTGTACATGAATCCTGTCAGCGTCAAACAAATTGAATCAAGTACTAGCCGAAGGCAAGGGCGGAACCGCGAGGGACCTTGTTAGGTAAGCCGGAGTGCCAAGCGATGAGCTGACAAACAGAAATAACATACAAGGCTGAGTTTCCGGATAAGTCAGAACAACATGACATTGCCCAGGTTTTTTTGCTGATCTTTGGTCCTGAATTCTTGGACTCAAGTTTCAGTTTTCGGCTTGGACGGTCTGCCCATCATGAGGTTTTCAGGACTTGCGAGTATATCCGTGAAGGCTATGCATCGTCGTCGATATGGATTTGGTGAAATCTTTCGACAAGGATACCAAAACGTTAAAAATAGTAATAATATCAATATGGATGATTGAAATCCTCAGCTACGCGGAAAGCTTAGATCAGATATATAAGAATTTACCTAATATATACCTCGTATTTATTTTGTATTGTATTTTTGATGTCAATGCATGAGAGTGACTTTCGTTTGGTGCTTTGCGGTGTTGGCGTATTGCCTTTTGAAACGATCATTTTTTATCACCACGGAAAAGAAAAAACGATGAAAAAGGAATCACTACCGGCATAGTTTTCGGCTGTCGCGGTAGTGATTATCAGGGAGAGCAACCATATACAATAAATTTTTTCGCTCTTTCTGCAAAATACACAGCGGCTTGCCGCGGGGAGCTTCTTTAGACAAGGAGAGCTGATATGTCATACACGACGATACTAGTGGAGAAGAACGAGG
>CAZAST010000285.1:0-2774 GCA_964487805.1 uncultured Syntrophaceae bacterium | reverse complement strand
ATTTTTTCTATCTCAAAACGGTCTTGTGATGAAGCACCACGATCGGCGAGTTCCGCCAGTGATGGCCGAACGATATCCCATGCAACCTTGAGGATGAAAACGGAAATGATCAGGGCGCCGATGTGATCGACGATAAACCACGCCGGATGTATTGCGGATACCGCCACGGCTATGACGGCCGGTACCGAACTTAAGGCATCGGACCGGTGATGCCACGCGTTCGCGATAACCGCCGTTGAGCGCGCCCGTTTGCCTACGATCACCGTCCAATGGTACAGGATTTCTTTCACGATAATGGAGAAAACGGGGCCGATGATAGCAATCCAGGAGGTATTGCGGACATGGGGCTGATAGATGGAGCACAGAGCCCTGTATCCCAGACCGATGGCGACGATGGCGAGGGTTGCGCCGATTGAGACGGTGATGATGGTCTCAATTTTCCGATGCCCGTATGGATGGTCATCATCAGGAGGGGCTGACCAGTAGCCTACCCCCAGGATCACCGAAAGATCCGTGGCCATATCGGACAGACTGTGAACGGCGTCCGCGATAACGGCCTGACTTGCACCCAGGAACCCGACGATAAATTTCAGGGCGGCCAGGGCCACGTTACACAAAAGACCGATCCAGGTAACCCTTTTTATCTGTTCGGTACGATTTTCAGTTGTTTCTTCTTTCACCCGGTGCGGTCCTTTTCTCGTTCCCCTTTGCCCCCGGAAACCTGCGTAATCTCGCCTCAGTCGATTTATCACATGTAAGAGAGAGGGTGAATTCGTTACTCGATTCCTCGTGGAGTACCGGGGAGATGCCGAGCGGACATTCCCACTCACGAAACCCTGCCGATACTACCCCTGCTTCAGTTATTGTCAAGCACTTTCCGGTCGACATACATTCGAAGACGAGAGTCTCGATTCTGGCCCCCTTTTTGCATTCATATCGTGATAAATTCAGAAGTTTCAAAAGGGGTTCATGATAACCCTGAAAACATTTTGTGGCAGCCAATCACAAAATACTCAGAAAGGCGTATTGACCGCTTTTGAGAATCCTGTCATGGTGGGCGCAAAGAATAGCTGTTGTATACGGGTTCAATGGCGCTGGCGTTGTGTTCAGGGTAAAGGAGGAGATACAAGATGGTGATCGTGACAACCGTATCCTTCAATAAGGGGAATATGTACGAGTCGAACAGACGAATGGAAGAGCTTCCTCCGGTGCCCGGATACATCAATATGATGGGACCGTATATAAAGAGCGTTGAGTTCGCGGGAGACATACAGACCATTCATCTCTTTGAATTCGATGAATCCCGGCTTGACGAGGCGCGCGATTTCATCAATGAGCGCATGCGCATCTATAACGAGATCGCCGATCTGACCTACGCCGTGGATCTGTGGCTCAGCGTCGAAGATGTCCTGAATATGACCGGCCTGGAACCTGGGCAACCGTACGCGTCGGCGTAACTATTATTCACTGTTCACTGCATCTTATCACGAGAACTTCCACAACCACCCCGCCCGTATCTCTTAATAATCATTGACAACAAACATTGCCTGCAATAAGAGAAACGTTTGACGGTACGAACAACCGGTCTCACTGCAGCGCCGGTACACATGCCGGGGCGCATTCATTGAACGTCACTGAGGAGTCATATTTTTGACAGGAACACTGGTTAATACGGGGGCCGTCATTGCGGGCGGTCTGATAGGGGTGTCTCTGGGAAAACGTCTCCCCGAACGGGTCAAGTTGATCATGATGCAGGCGCTCGGACTTTCCGTCGTCCTCGTGGGCATCAAGATGGCCCTTACCGTCACCGATCTCATTGTCACGATCGGCTGCATGCTGGTAGGCGCGATAACCGGCGAACTGATCAGGATCGAGTTCTGGATCGAACAGCTTGGCGAGTGGCTCAGAAAACGCACCGGATCGAGTTCTTCAACCTTCGCGGAGGGGTTCATGTCCGCTTCGGTCCTCTATCTCACCGGTGCGATGATGATTGTGGGATCCATCCAGGACGGAACCGTCGGCGATCCCACCACGCTCTACGTCAAGTCCCTCCTTGACGGCGTGATAGCAATACCGCTCGCGTCAAGCCTGGGGATCGGGGTTGCCTTTTCCGCACTTTCCGTGTTTGTCGTCCAGGGCGGACTCACCATTCTCGCGTCGAAGCTCCTCTTTCTGCAGGACCCGGCCGTCCTGAATGCGATTACCGCCACCGGCGGACTTCTGATTATCGGGATCGGCGTCAATCTTTTGAAAGTTGTTCAGATACCGATAGGGAATTTTCTGCCCGCGCTCCTCTACGCGATCGTGTGGGCTGTATTCATGTAAAGGGAAGAATCAATGGAGATAGGACTGATTGGTCTGCCGAATTCCGGGAAGACGACGATCTTCAACGCCCTGACGGGTCGCGCTGAAGAGGTTACCACATACACGGACACGGCATCTAAGCCGAATATCGCCGTCGTCGATGTAATCGACGAGCGGATCACCCGTCTCTCCGAGATGTACAAGCCCCGGAAGACCACGTACGCGACGGTGCAGTTTGTTGATTTCGCCGGTCTCGCGCGCGATTCCGAGGGAAAGGTATCATTTCCGGACGCCTCGATCGGGATGATGCGTACTGCGGGGACCCTCGCTCTGGTCGTGAGAAATTTTCCGAATATTCTCGGTGAGGCCCCAACTCCCCTGGACGATATGGAGCAGATAGAGACGGAGCTCCTCATATCGGACCTGATCATATGCGAACGCAGACTCGAAAAGATCGCTCTGGGGAATAA
>CAZAST010000284.1:0-2777 GCA_964487805.1 uncultured Syntrophaceae bacterium | reverse complement strand
GCTGACGATCGAATCCACGAGAGACACATCAATCCTCTCCCCTATCCCTGTCTGCTCTCTTCCCCGGAGTGATGCAAGGATGCCGATGCAGGCGTTCAAACCGGCAACAATATCCGCCATGGCCGTCCCTGTTCTGGTGGGAGGGGAATCCGGCCAGCCGGAAACGCTCATCAGCCCTCCCATTGCCTGTCCGATAATATCGTACCCGGGCCGATCCCTGTACGGCCCATACTGGCCGAACCCCGAAATCGAGGCAAAAACGATTTTCGGATTCAGTGCCCGGACAGCCTCATAGCCAAACCCCAGCTTTTCCATGGTGCCCGGTTTGAAATTTTCAAGCAACACATCCGATTTCTTCAGAAGATTTCTAAGAATTTCCCTTGCTTCAGCTTTTTTCAAGTCCAGAACGATGCTCTGCTTGTTCCGATTGAGATTGTCGAAATAGGCGCTTGATCCCTTGAGGAAGGGAGGATACCCTCTGGAATCATCTCCCTTGCCGGGGGTCTCCACCTTGATCACCTCGGCCCCCATGTCAGCCAGAAGCATGGAACAAAAGGGGCCCGCGAGAACCCTGGTCATATCTATTACCCGCAAACCTTCCAAGGCCCCCTTCGAATAATTTTCATCGAGACCAGTCATCGCTGTCATATGCCTCCTCGGGTTGTATCGTGTGATATATTGATCAAGAAGCATGCCAAAATAAACATCTTGAATTTATTGAACTTTCTGAAAATATCGCCTTTTTTTCTTATAGAATTCTATTATTTTAGAATCATCCCCCCGATTCCTCTTGACACGGTATTTCTAAATTACTAGAATTCTAAAACATAAACGGTCAATTTATACCAAACAAGTCAACAATATCAGAACCTTTTACATGGCACGCTTCTTGTTCTACATGAATATGAGCGTGTACCGGGACAGCGGGGTAGAACATCATCTCGGCTCCCGCAACGCGACACAAAACAAAAAGGAGGTTCTCATATGACCGCAGAATATGATTACTGGAAGATATTCCCCCGGATGCCCCGAAAGGTAACCATTGGAGATATTACGGTGCGGGACGGCTTTCAGCACGAGGAAAAGTTCATCTCAACCAACGCCAAGATCTATTACGCGCAGGAACTGATCATGGCGGGGGCGAAGGAGATCGAGGTCATCAACCTGGGAAGCCCGCGGAACATACCTCAGTTCAGGGATGCCGAGCAGGTCATATCCGCCTTGAGAAGCGAGGAATTTCAGAAACGCTGCGAAAAAGCGGGAATCAATTATAACGATGTCGTCATCACCGCCGTGACCATCCGGGAGAACGCCGTCGACCGGGCCATAGAGCTCAAGCAGCAGGGAATCGGCCCTGACCGTATCCTGATGATGGTCTCCACGGACCCGGAACATCACTACGCCAACTCCGGCACCACCCTCTCCCAGTACTGGCGCGAAGCGGAACGGTGTATTCAAAAAGCGACCGACGCAGGCATCAAGATGTGCGGGACGGTAAGCACCATATGGGGGAGCCCCATTACCGGAGCCACACGCCTCGAGGATGCCGTGGAATTCTCGAAGCGCTTCCTGTCCATCGGCGCCCATGACATCGAACACGCGGATCATGACGGATCGGCCTCCGCTGATCAGGTGTATCGCTATTTTTCCATGGTCCTGGACGCCCTGCCCGATCCTGAAGCGCATCTTTGCCACCTTCACGAGACAAAGCGGGTAGCCTCCGCGTCGGTTCTTGCCGCGCTCCAGGCGGGTATCTGCCGGTTCGAGGGTACACTGGGCGGTCTGGGAGGACAGCCTGCCAATTTTCTTGACGACTGCCCCGTCAGAGGCACGGGTGACTATTACTACAAAGATCCCCGCTACGTGGGCCTTATCACCCTGGAGGATCTCGTCGTCATGATTGATGAAATGGGGATCGAACACGGGTATGACGTGGACAGGCTTCTGCGTATCGGCGCTCAGATGGAAAAAACGATAGGGCGGAGACTGCGGTCGGACGCCGTCTACAATGGCCGGACGCTGAAAGAAGGGCATCCTGAATTCGGCCGTCCCGGCCTCAAGAAACTGATCCGGAAATTGGGAGAAGAACCGGGACAACTGATTCCCGCGGAATGGCCCCGGCAGGCGGTCCTTCCGGAGAAGTGGGGTCCCGCGGCATGGAAATAATACGGAAAGGCTGAAGGGGGATCCGGCGACAACCGCTTTCTTTATAACATTCCACGAACCTCGCCGCTTCCCTTTCACATTTTCCACACATATAAAAAAGTGTTTCTATCCGGCATAACGACACACGGCCTCATGGCGCGCCCTTCCCCTTCGCCGGCGGGCCCGAGCATGGAGGAGACGCGACATGTTTTCCCTCGAATTTGACGTTAACGCTCTTCAGAAGATCCCCCTCTTCGACACCATCATCAATTCCCTTCATGATGGCATCCTGATCACCGATCACAAAGGATACATCAAATATGTCAATTCATCCTATATCCGATTGACGGGCGTCGACCAAAAGGACATCCTCAACAAGAAGGTCCAGGATGTGCGCAAGGGAGCTCGGCTGCCGGAGGTCTTGCGAACCGGCAAGGCCCTTCTCGGAGTAAGGAGAAAGGTCAACAGCATAGAATACATAGTCAACATCAACCCCATCATCGTCAAAGGCAAAGTGGCCGGAGCCATCTCCGTTATCCGCGATATTACGGAAGTCGTCGCCATGACCAACAAGCTCGAAGATTACACATCACGGGTCATGGAACTGCGCAACAAGGTCCGGGAAATTCACC
>CAZAST010000283.1:0-2845 GCA_964487805.1 uncultured Syntrophaceae bacterium | reverse complement strand
GAGGAACTGAAAAAAACCATATCATTCTCCCTGCGTTTGATTCTCTTTGTCACCATTCCGGCCATGGTGGCGCTGATTATCCTCCGCGTGCCGATTATCTCCGTTCTCTTCCAGCGGGGACAGTTCGATGCCGCGTCCACCTTTCCCACTGCTCAAGCGTTGCTGTACTATGCCGTCGGCCTCTGGGCCTTTTCCTGTATCCGGGTTGTCGTCTCCGCTTTCTACGCGCTGCAGGATACGAAGACACCGGTGAAGATCGCTGTCGTCGCGCTTATGGTGAATGCGATCATGGGGATTGCCCTCATGTTTCCCATGAAGCATAATGGCCTCGCCCTTGCCACCTCAATCGCGTCCGCGGTCAATATCCTCGCCCTTGCCCTGATATTGGAACGAAAGGTAGGGCGATTTCTCAGAAGGGATTTCTGGATGTCCATACTCAGGACGATGCTGGCAACGGCTGCGATGGCCGCGGCGGTCGGGATCGTAGGAAGAATAATGGGTTGGGACAATGCCGGGGCGTTCGGCGAGAGAGTTTTGTTCCTCGTTGTGATGATATTCGTTGGATTCTCAACATTTATGATCGGCTCCTTCCTGCTCGGCGGCCCCGAGGTGAGAGCCCTGCTGAGAATGAGAAGGGGATAACAACCATGCTTTTGAAGATACACGACAAAAATCCCCAGATGCGGCTGATACGCAAGGCAGTCCAGGTGTTGAGTGATGGCGGTATCGTGGTGTATCCCACAGACACGGCCTACGGAATGGGGTGCGATCTCTTCAACAAACGGGGAATCGAGAGGATATACGAGATCAAGAGGAGGAGCAGGACGCAGCCTTTCAGCTTTATCTGTGCTGATCTGAGTGATATAAGCAACTACGCGGTTGTCACCAACTACGCGTACAAGATCATGAAACGGCTGCTTCCCGGTCCCTACACATTCATACTGGGGGCGTCCCGGCTCGTTCCGAAGATTCTGCTTCCGAAACGGAAAGAGGTGGGGATACGGATTCCTGATCACGAGGTTTGTCTCTCCCTTGTCAGGGAGTTCGGGGGACCCATCATCAGCACCACGGTGAGACTCCCCGATGAGGAGATCCTCACGGACCCGGAGATCATAGAGGAACGGATCGGCCACTCGGTCGATCTGGTGATCGACAGCGGTATCCTTTCTCCGGAGCTATCGACCGTCGTGAGCCTCGTTGACGATACCCCGGAGATAATCAGAGAGGGAAAGGGCGACGCGGATGTGCTGTAACCGGTCCGCGCTTCCCATGCAAAGATGACACGCCCCGCTTTTCTGAAGACGGGGCAGAATAATATGTCAAAAGAAAGAGGATAGTAATGAGCAAAAAGATGCTGATCAACACAATTGATGAAGAGGAAAGCCGGATGGCCATCATCGAGGATGGCAATCTGGTGGATTACAACATACGAACATCCGTCAGGGAGCCGACGACCGGAAACATATACAACGGCGTCGTCCAGAATGTCCAGCAGGGACTGAGGGCCGCCTTTGTGGAATATGGCGCCGGCAAGAGCGGATTTCTCCCGTTGCGCGATGTGGCCCCAGAATACTTCAGCGAGAACAGAAAGCTGCCCACGGGGAAAAAACTGCTGGTTCAGGTCCTGCGGGAAGAAAAAGGGGGCAAGGGGGCGATGCTGACAACGAACATATCGCTCCCCGGTCGTTACCTCGTTCTGATGCCGAACAGACCGGGCAACGGTATCTCACGCAAGATAGAAAATGAGGCGGACCGGCAGAGGCTCAAGGCGGTGGTGAGCCAGATAACGGAGAAAGAGGACATGGGTTTTATCGTCCGCACCGCCGGCATGAACAGGACGAAGCAAGAGCTGGTCCGTGACTATCAGATGCTGATCAGGCTGTGGAAGGACATAAAGGAGAAGTCCGAAAAGGCGGCGGCACCGGCGCTGATATACCAGGAGACCGATTTCTCCGTCCGTGCCTTCAGGGATTACTATACGTCGGATATTGTTGAGATACTGGTCGACGATCCTGAAACGGCGCGCAAGATGAGGGCTTACTGCAAGACCGTATCTCCGCGCAATGTGAGGATGATCAAGCTGTACAAGGAGGAGGCGCCCCTCTTCGACCACTATGACATCGAAGAACAGATAAACGAGATATACCAGTCGCGAGTCAACCTGAAATCAGGGGGATCCATCGTCATAGAACCCACGGAGGCTGGCATCACCATCGACGTGAATTCGGGCCGGCTGAAGAAGCGGGATGTGGAGGAAACCGCGTACAAGACCAACCTCCAAGCGGCGGAAGAGATAGCGCGCCAACTCCGGCTGCGGGACCTGGGAGGACTGATCGTGGTCGATTTCATCGACATGATGAACAAGGATCATATCTCCCAGGTGGAGAAAACTTTCCGGGACGCCTTGAAGGCCGACCGCTCAAGGATACAAATGGCGAAGATATCCCGGTTCGGCATGCTGGAGCTGTCCCGCCAGAAAAAGCAGTCAACCATACAGGAGATCAGTTATTCAATGTGTCCCTATTGCCGGGGGAGCGGCATGCGGCCATCTGTTGAATATCTGGCGCTCAGGGCGCTACGGCGGATCAAGTCCGAAGCGGTAAAGGGACAGTCCGCGGAAATTTCCGTTACGCTTCCGCCTGAGGTGACCGCGTATCTTCTCAATCAGAAGAGAAGCCAACTGAGCAAACTGGAGGCGCTCCACGGCGTTTCCGTGACCATCTCGGGAGACCCTGCCCTCCTGTGGGGTGAATTTCATTCAGAGACGGTGAAGCGGGAATCCGTTGTTCCCGAGCCCGCTGCTGAAGCCTCGGTTGAACCCGTTGAAGAAGAGAACAAACCGCCC
>CAZAST010000282.1:0-2881 GCA_964487805.1 uncultured Syntrophaceae bacterium | reverse complement strand
GTTCGCCGCCAATCCGCCCGACCTCTACTACGGATTCCCCGAGGTGCCGGCCGGCTGGTATCCCCAGCCGCCAACACGTAGCGGCGCGCCCAAGGTGCCCGGCTACGCCGACGGGGGTATCGTGACGCGCCCGACGCTGGCCTGGCTCGGCGAGCGCGGGCCGGAGGTGGTCACGCCGTTGGGCGAGAAGGGCGCGATGGGCGACACCTACAACATCACCATCCCCATCGACGCGCGCGGGGCCGACGCGGCCCAAGTCAAGTACGGGGTGCTGGCCGGCCTGCGCGCGGCGGGCATCCCCATCGGCAACTAGGAGGGCGGCGTGCCATTCGTCATCGACAGGTTCGGCGACACCTACGCGGCGGGCGAGGAACTGCCGCGCTACGACGGCTCCCAGCCGCAGGGGGCGGGGCGCGTGGAATCCTCGCAGGTGCGGCTGGTGGGCGGGGCGCTCTACGACTGGCGCGGCGACGAGCAGGCGCTACCGCCCGCCGAGCGCATCGAGATACGCGGGCAGTGGGTGGCCTCCTCCGCCGGCGGGATGCAGACCAAACTCGCCGCCCTCAAGGCGCTCAGGGGGAAGAAGAGCAAACTCTGGCGCACGTCGGGGGCCACGTCGCACTGGCGTCGGGCGCGCTGCCTGGCCGTCGAGAGCGACCTGGAACCGGGCTCGCCGTCGTGGGCCGAGATCGAGCTGCTCTTTGAGGCGGACCCGGAGCCGTGGTCGGGCACCACCGGGTACACCGTCGTGACGCTGAACGCCTCGCCCAAGACGGCGACGATTGCCAACGACGGGAACGCGGTGGTGCGCGAGATCACGGTGACGGTGCATCCGGCGACATCGGCGGTAACGGCGTTCACCCTGGAGAACCTGACCACCGGGCACGTGTCGGCAATCAAGTACGGCGGGACCATCGCCTCTACGCAGGCGCTCGTCATCGACTGTGCGGCGCGCAGCGTGGAGAACAACGGCACGTCGGCTTACACGGACCTCTCTCTCCTGGCCGGTCACGCGGTCACGGAATGGCTGCGGCTGGCGCCGGGGAATAACTCGATCCGCATCACCACAACGGGCGGCGCGGTCACGTCTACCGTCGGCTTTGCCTTCAAGGATGGGTACGCCTAGTGGCAAGGATCTGGATCGACGTAGAGGACGCCTCGGGTAACAAACTCGGCGACGGCCCGATCACCACGGCGAGCGAGTGGCAGTACCGTCCGACGCTCGACGGGGCGGGCACGTTCTCCTTTACCATGCCGGCGGGCGACCCGCGCGCGGCGCTCCTGTCCAACAAGCGCATCGCACACGCCTGGATGGAAGAGGCCGGCACGATCACCGACGTGGGCGCTGGCGTCATAGACGAGATCGACCTCCAAGCCGGGGAGCCCACCATGCTCCGGGTGCGCGGGCCGGACCTCCTGGCCGAACTCGGCGCGCGCGTTATCCCAAGCCTGACGGTGTGCGAGCAGGCGCTCGTGGACCTGGACATTGACGACGATCTGGGCGTCTACCGGGGCGCGGTGCGCTGGCTGCGCGACAACTACGGCGTCACGTCGGACGAGGACTTGCCCGACGCCCATGACGGCGTGACGGACACGGGCGGCGAGACGATCCGCCTGTGGCGCGAGGCGACGGTGTTCGCCGACTGGCTGTACGTGGGGTACGACGCCCGTTTCGACTATGCGACGGTCACACTTTCTGGCGAGTACATGGAGACGAACAGAGCAGAGACGACGCTCATCGGCCAATACTTCAACGGCGCGGAGTGGACGGACCTGCCCGACCTCTCAGACGGTACGAGCGGGTACATCGATTTTGGCGACCACTACGCCACGATGAACCAGACCGGCAACATCACCTGGACGCGCCCGGCGGACTGGGCGCGCGTCGAGCCCACGGCGGCGGCGGGCTCGTGGTTCTGGGTCAGGTTCACCGTGGAATCCGGCACGGTGACGGACGATTTCGTGCTGCGTGAGGTACAGGTCTACGCCGACGTGCCCACCGACGATGGCGTGAACATCATCATGGCCTATGCGCCGGATACCTGGACGCAAGACGGCTACCCGGCGACGGTAGCAGCCAAGTACCTGGAACTGACCGGCGAGTCGGTGCTGGCCGCGTTGCGGGCGCTCGCCGAGCAGGGTGGTCAGGGAGTGGATGATCCGCGCGAGCACTTCCGCCTCGGCACCGGGCGGGCCATCGACTGGTTTTCCGCATTCACCGCCTCCGGGCTACGCGCCGAGAACGCACTACAACCCGGCGACGACGTGTGTCTGATTACCGAACTCCGCGAGCGGCGCGACACGGCGGAACTCGTCACGCGCCTCTACCCGGTGTCCAACGACGGCATACCCCTTTCTCTCACCACTCGCACGGCCCCCTCGGGCTACACGATGGACACCACGAACGGCTACATCGAAAAGGACTCGGCGGTAACGGCGTTGGGGCAGATCGACGCCTTTCTGCGCTTCACAGACATCACCAGCCAGCAAGAGGACTCCTGGTGGCTGCACCCGGCGATGGTATCCAACGCCGTATACGACCGGGGCATCGAGTACCTGCGAACGCACTGCGAGGTGCAGCGGTTCTACTCCCTGACCCTGGCCCACGTGCGCGGGGCGCTCGTGCCGGGGAACACGCTGCACGTCGTCTACCACGAGTATCAGGATGGCTACCACGCGGCAGCCATCGATGGGGTGCTGTACGTCCTGGGTACCGCCGTCCAGGTGGACGAGAGCGGGCTGCATACCGTGGGCGCAGAGGTTGCCACGGTGGACCGCGTATCGCAGTCCGACGCCGGGGTAATCGTTGAGACGATTGAGGACGTGCGGCGGTTGGGCACCGCGAACGCCGGAGTCTGGAGCATCTTCGGGGCGGGCGGGG
>CAZAST010000281.1:0-2887 GCA_964487805.1 uncultured Syntrophaceae bacterium | reverse complement strand
GCTTCGGTCCTGCCGATCAACTGGTCTGCGGGAAACACCGTAAATTTAAGCCTGCCACCCGATCTTTCATCTATCATCTTGATAAACTTCTGATAGGCTTTGTACTCGGGATGCTGGGTGTGCCACGCCATTTGGAACTTGAGATTGTAAGTCTGCGCGCACTGGGCCTTCTGAAAAATACCCCCTCCAAAAACAAGAGAAACGCTCAATACCAGTACCAGTAAACCAATAAATCTAATTTTTTTCATTTCTTTCCTCCTTTTAACAGTTCATGATTATTGGCTGTCAGTTATGTGTCCGTTGGTATTCCCTGTTTCTTTGTTACCTGTTATGTGACAGTTACCACCTCCCCTCTCTCATCATATTGGATTATCACTGTGGACGTTCAACATACCCGCTACAGAATTAATCTCTGGGGATCGCATTTCTCCCGTAAGATCGTCAGCTCATTTTCAGTGGGAGGTTCCACTTCTTCAGCCCTGGAGACATCAACAGCAAACTCCATGTTTTCCAGCACCGTTTCCTTTGTAATCCCCGGATAGCACCCTGCCAGATACATCTCCTTTGTCGCGTCATCGAAGCGCATCACCGCCATATTGGTAATAACCAGTTCCGGTCCTCCGGGAGGAAGCCCCGCCTTCTTTCTGCCGTCATTGCCGGTGAGGTGCCCGGGACTTGTCAGATAATCCACCTTATTGACGAATTTCCTTCTCTCCTGCTGCATGAATATGATACTTCGCGGCACGAATGAGGCGACATCGCAGGCGCCCCCGCTCCCGGAAAATCGCGTCCTGGGCTTATAATAATTTCCGATGACCGTTGAATTGATATTCCCGAATTTATCTATCTGCGCTGCGCCCAGAATTCCGATGACATGTTCTCCCGTGATCCTGTTCTGCATGGTTGCGAATGCATCAAGAAGGCCACTGTTTGATGAAGCCCAATACATGACACGTGGATCAGCGACCGCCAGGGGAAGTTCCTCAAGCCTCGCGTCGATGGAGCCTGTTTCAAAGAATATTACGCTTTCCGGGGCATTGATATTCTTCGCCGCCATAGCCGCCAGCATCGAAATGCCGGTACCGCAGAACACGATATCCCCGTTCTTGATCTCCCTTGCAGCCACTATCGTCATCATCTCTCTCGAGGTATATTCCATGTTTTTATCTCCCTGGTCAGTTTCTCTTCAGATTTTTCGCATACCCGGTATGTGGATCCGCTGCGATCGCTTGAATGCGCTCCTTCCCCACAAGGGCGATCAGCTCTTCCTGCCCTTTGACACCGTAGACATACTTTTCAAGATATTCACTGAAAAGTTGCTCATCTCGGGCTGCCTTCGCGTAATCATTCAAATAGGCGGGATCGTAATCATAATAATAGTGACACGCCGTGGGATAAGCGCCATGCGGGACATGAACAACGGCATCGACATGGATGAAAGGAATCTGATTCTGGTCGGGAGCGGCCCTCAGATCACCGGTGTCAACCAGTTCCTCACAGGTGAGAATCAGGTGTTTTGCTGACTTTGCCTGTTCAACATCTGCAAAGGTGAGCCCCTCAATCCTCCCGGTTCCCTGTTTGTCCGCCTTCTGGACATGAATGATCGTCACATCGGTCTGTATTGCGGGAACCAAGACCACTTTTTCCGCATCCATCCAGTTCCCGAAGGGGCTGTCCATAACAACCAGTTTTTCGTCGGGAACCTTCGGATCATTTTTTCTCGCCTCTCTTGAAAACCCCCAGGTGTTTATAATATCCGTCCCGAATGAAGAACGCGTCGGGAGGAAAGGAAGCCCCATGGCCCCCGCGAGAAAGCGAAGGGTCATCTGATAATTGGTGTAATCCTCAATCTCGATGGTCCCTTCCTGAACGGCTTTCTTGAATCGGATACAGGTGGCAGCGAATTTTCCGCTCCCGCCATAGGCAATCTCTATCTTCGACACACATCCCCCCCCGATGAGTTCATCGACCGCGGGGCCATTGGAATGGACATACAGATGAAGATCTCTGACCTTCTGGCGCATAATTTCATACACGGCAGCCATCGGATTTCTGGTGGTAGTAAACCCCCCAATGGAGATGTGACTGCCGTCTTTGACATAATCCCCTATTGCTTCTTTCAGTGTCATCACCTTGTCTGGCCTGACATTCACGATAGCTTTCCTCCCTTTCAAGAGTTAAATATCACAATCGCGACACGATATTGATGTGTCGACACACTCCATACCTAAAACCTTAGCATGCGAGTGAGTTCCGGTTCGCAAAGACCGGGTTATTTCACTGGATTAAAAATTTTCTGAGAAAAGGCAGGCAGACGGAGCTCCGCCTGCAGGCATGGAAAAAGGCGATACAGCCGCCGTCTTCGACATGGGCCGGTATCGCCTTATTGAAATCAACTGTCTTTTTTGAGATGATAGTCACGAGCCCCCCCCACGGAAACCGTTCAACCAATCACTCTATTTACACATCCCCATTTAAGCTGCAAAAAATATCTTTTACTGCATCCCCGCCCATCGGGGCGGGGATGCTTGTTTCAGTTTCACTCTATCTGCCGGAGCAGGATACACTTCCCAACATCATCTCATCAGAATGGAAAGGAACAGTCCGGCTGCCGACACCGTACCAATTGTGCCTGCCACATTCGGTCCCATGGCATGCATAAGGATGAAATTGCGCTTGTCAGCCTCCCGTGCAACAACCTGCGAAACGCGGGCCGCCATGGGAACAGCCGACACACCGGCCGAACCAATAAGGGGATTGATCTTGTCCTTCAAAAAAAGGTTCATAAGCTTCGCCAGGACAATGCCCGCGGCGGTGCTGAAGGCAAAGGCAATCATGCCGAGAAAGAATATAAAAAGAGACGACGGCTGCAGAAAGACCTGCGCGG
>CAZAST010000280.1:0-2898 GCA_964487805.1 uncultured Syntrophaceae bacterium | reverse complement strand
TCAGTAACATTTTCAAGAACAGCACCTTCCTTCATGAATATGAGGGATGGTGTTTTCGTATACGAAAGCCGGCAGGCAATCCGGTCGGACTTGTAGACATCGATACGACGAAGCTGCACTTTGTCCTTGAGTTCCCGTTGCACCTGCTCAATACGCTGCAGATACTCACGATCAACCGCATCAACCGCATTGTACACGAAAGCCATGACCAGTCCTTTGGCATTGAGTATTTCCTTGTTGACGTATTCAACTTCTTCAACATATTTCTCGGCCATGAACCCGGCCACCGCTCCGTCTCCCACCGCGGTCGCGACCTGACGCAGAATTTTATCCCGGCAGTCACCCACCGCGAAAATTCCCGGTAGCGAAGTTTCCATATTTTCGTTTGTCTTGATGTATCCGCGGTTGGTCATATCCACGAAGCCCTCGAACACTTTGGTATTCGGAACATAGCCGATAAACAGGAAGCAGGTATCCACGTCGAGCGGCATGAGTTCGCCTGTTTTCATGTTTTTGAGGACAACTTTTTCGAGCATGTCACCGCCTTCAAAGGAATCCACCACCGTGTTCCAGACAAACTTCATTTTCGGGTTCGCGAGCGCCTTTTCCTGTGCGACCTTGTTCGCGTCCATGATGCCTTCGTCATGTATGACTGAAACGATGACCTCCCGCGCGAACTTGGTCAGGAACATGCCTTCCTCGATTGCCGCATCTCCCGAACCGATTACCATGACGCGTTTGCCCTCGTTTCGTGCGGCGTCGCAGGTCGCGCAAAAGGATATTCCCTTGTCGTTCAGGAAATTCTCCTCATTTTTTGCGCCGGTCAGGCGGGGTTTGTTGCCGGTGGCGATTATAACCGACTTGGCAATATAATCCGTCCGGAAGGTGGAAACGACGGGAGTGTCACAATCAACCCTGACCGATTTGACATCGGTCAATTTGACGTCGACACCGAAACGACGGAACTGTTTGTCAAAAAGTTTCATGAGCTCAATCCCGTCGATCGGGTCAATAAAGCCGGGATAGTTCTCTATCTCGCTCGTATAGGTAGCCATCCCGCCAATGAGGGATTTCTCGATCAGCAGGGTCTTCAGACGCGCACGACCGGCATACAGCGCCGCAGTCATACCGCCGGGCCCGCCGCCGATAACCACCACATCATAGGACTCTACTTTCTTTTCCATGTGTTACAACTCCCCCGATTTTTTCTTGCCATACCAGTCGGCAAGGATGTACAGAATGAACAGGGCGCCAAAATGCACAATGAGTGCGGGAAGCCATCCCCCAAAAAGCTGCGGCAGATAGACCTTGACCGGGGTATAGAGGAATCCGGTTGCCTTGAATGCCGAAAGAGCCATGCTGCCAAAGATGGAACCGATAATAAAGAATACAAGCGTTATCCACTGTTGGGCAAAGCCTTCTCCCATGCGCATAAAGGTACCCGAGGCGCAACCGCCCGCGATTACGGCGCCGACACCGAAGAGGAATCCGCCGATAATCGTATGGATCCCAACATCCTGAACATACCCGGCCAACTTGACCTTCGACAGATCCAGGGCTGCTATATCCCAACCGGTTACCTTCATATGCAGTCCGGCGAATACAAGAGACGCAAGCGCGAGCGCGACAATAAGGGCCTTTGTGAGAGAAGTGCCTCCGGTAAGAACCGGATCACGCATGGCAGCGGTAAAGCAAAAGCGGGACCGCTGCAACACATAGCCGAACGCGAGACCGATTGCCCAGATAAAGGCACCGTTGGGATTCTGTCCCTGAATGTAAAAACCAAGAATAATTACCGCAATGACCAGAACAACACCGACAAGTATCTGGGTGCGCTGTTTGCGCGCGCGCTGTTCCGGAGTCAGTTTCGGGGAACGGCGGCTGGTTGTTACCGTAGTATCACTCATATCAGTCTCCTTACATGAAATATTTTTTGAGAAGCCGGCTACCGATTACGGCGCCGCCGAAAAGTGATCCCCAGAATACCCATCCGTGCAGGGAAAACGAGGGAAGACCGCTGAAAAGGGCTCCGATGTTACATCCGAGACTGAGTCGGGCACCAATACCCATACAAATTCCGCCAACAAGCGCGGCAAGTACATTCTTGTAGCTCTTGATTTTCTTGAACTTGAACTGTGCCGCAAGAAGTGTAGCGATAAGCGCGCCAACGACAATACCGAGATTGGTCACGGATGGCTGGCTTTTCCAGAAATTGAATTTTGCCACGGCACCGTTGAACACACTCCAGGAGTCAACATTGATACCGAGTACCGCGAGAATCTTTCCGCCCCAGAGGGCAAGCGGGCCGGTAACTCCCCAGGCTGCTCCGGTAACCACGACAAGCACAGTCGCAAACCCTACCAGCAGTACCGCGCCGGTGGTATAACTCCATTCCTTTTTCAGGAAGGTTTCGTGAAATGGATAGCGTTTCTTTTCTTCCATGATTTCTCCGCTCCTTATTTGGCTTTCTCGATAATGATGTCCCATTCCCCTTCGTCTACTTCTTCAATTTCGACGTTGTGTCCGGCCTCACGGGCCCATTCCGGGACATTCTTCATGGCACAGCTATGATCAATGCTTACGATAAGCACATCTCCTACTGCCATCTTTTCCATCTCTTTTTGGGCCTTGACCAGCGGGATCGGGCACGCCTCTCCCATGCAATCCAGGGTAAATTCTGCCATAATCATCTCCTCGAAAAATTGGGTTAGTAATAGCCAAGCAAATTCCGTGCCAGGAGAAATAGTGTGTTTTTCGTGCTTTTCTCCGTGCTTTCCGGGCATACATGCCCGAATCCGGGCACAGCAGGTGCCCGAAAACGGACCCCTACCAAGATTGTTGAATCATTTTGCCGGTATTCCAAACCGGCTGAGCCGACGGTCAAGAGCCTGTCGGCTT
>CAZAST010000279.1:0-2904 GCA_964487805.1 uncultured Syntrophaceae bacterium | reverse complement strand
CTTCCCGGTAAAAACTGGTAATGCGGTGCGCGTGGTAGTTGAGGTCTGCCTGGGCACGGGCAAGTCCTTTCCTGGTACGGACGATTCCGGCATGATTCCACATCGTCAGTTTGATGTACTTCCAGTCCTGATATATGAGGGTTGGCTCAAAGGTTTCCGCGCCGGCGGGAATTTTCCAGTCCGGAATTGTCGCACAGCGGTCGGCATAATCAGAATCGGAATCACTATGTACCGTTGAACACCCCGTGCTCCCGGCAAGATGAGCCGCGGTTTTGAGCGCGCCGTACAAACCTTCGAGCATGCTGGTGGAGGCAAGCCGATTCGCGCCGTGAAGCCCGGTACAGGCAACTTCCCCTACCGCATAAAGGCGCCTGAGGGACGAACGCCCGACAGAATCGACCCGGATTCCGCCGCAAAAATAGTGCGCCGCGGGAACAATGGGGATCGGTTCGCGGGTTATATCGATTCCGCCCCTGCGGCAGGTTTCATAAATCCGGGAAAACCGCCGTTCAATCGGATCATTACCGCAGTAATGGTTCGCGATGTCGAGGAGGAGATACTCGCAGCCCTGCCGGCTCATTTCCTCGTAGATGGCCCGGGTAACCACATCGCGGGGCGCCAGTTCCGCCTGGGGGGTGTACCGCTCCATAAAAGGCTTGCCGTCGGGACCGAGCAGCTTCGCTCCCTCGCCCCGCAACGACTCCGAGATGAGGAAACGCTTGATATCCTTGTGAAAAAGTGCCGTAGGATGGAACTGCACAAACTCGGCATTGATGATGTCCGCGCCGGCACGACCGGCCATGGCGATACCGTCGCCGGTGGCACAGGCCGGATTCGTGGTGAACTGATACAGATTGCCGATCCCGCCAGTGGCAAGCACGACCGAACGGGCGAACAGGGTTTCCACCCGGCCGCTTGCGTTATCGAGGGCGTACACGCCAAGAACCTCGGGATCACGGTACCGCTCCTGCGGATCGGTTGAATGATGATCAGTGGTAATGAGGTCTATGGCGGTACAGGAAGTCCGCAGGATTATGCCGATTTTTTCAGCGTACGTAATGAGTGCTTGTTCTATCGCGTCGCCGGTATGATCCTCGAAATGAAGAATGCGGCGGCGTGAATGAGCCGCCTCTTCCGTGTAATCCCAGCTGCCATCTTCATCGCGGCTGAACACCACACCAACATGATCCGCAAGGAATTCCTGCACGGTCTGTGGTGCCTCGCGGGCGAACCGTGAAACCATTTCCCTGAAGTTCACGCGGCACCCGGCTTCAAGAATATCCTGTTCCAGCAACTCGGGATCATCGTCGGGAGCAGAGGCAATGATACCGCCCTGCGCGTAATTCGTATTGGATTCTTCGGCCCGGTCGGTCTTGGTGAGCACCAGAACCGAAAGACCGGCTTCCTTCGAGGCAATCGCAGTTGTAAGACCGGCAATACCGGTTCCCAGAATGAGTACGTCGTATATCATGCGTTTTCCGTTATATCGATCATCTGCGCAAGCGCACGCCGGGCGTCTTCCCGGTCACGGTCATTGATGGTTACCAGCCATCGGTCCGACTCGCCGGATGCAATACCGTGCAAGACCGCCAGCAGTTTTTCCGGGTCAATGAGATCCATGTCGCGGCAACAGGCAGTATGAAGCGGTACGATGGTCCGGTCGGGATAGTCGCGGATCATCCGCTCCACAAAACGGTATTCCGTTCCTATCCCGAGCACCGCTCCCGCGCCGGCATGATCAATGTCACGGGCCATACCTTCGGTAGATGCCGCCGAATCGGATGCGGCGACCACATCCTCGGTACATTCGGGATGCACCATGATCTGTACATCAGGATGTGCAACGCGAAGCTCTGAGGTATGTTCAGTGGAAAATTCCCGGTGCACCGGACAATACCCGTCCCAGAGAAAAATACGCTTTCCGGCGCAGTCCTCAGGAACTGATCCCTGCGCGGAAACAAGGGCAATCTCGTGATCGGGCACACCAAGAGAACGGGCGGTATTGATACCCAGATTCCGGTCCGGCATGAAGAGAATATTCTTCCCGGCAGCAAGATAATGAGCCATGATCTTCTTCGCGTTTCCGGATGTACAAATACTGCCGCCCCGCGCTCCCGTGAGCGCCTTGAGATCGGCCCAGCTGTTCATGTAGGTAAGCGGCACCGTGTCTACTCCACTCCGGGCGGCGATGTCTGCAAGCGCCCGTTCCGCCCCGTCGCGGGTAGTCATGTCCGCCATGGGACATCCCGCGTCAAAATCCGGCAGAAGCACCCGCTGATCGCTCCGGGCGAGAATTGCCGCGCTTTCTGCCATGAACCGCACACCGCACATGATGATCACCTCCGCGCCGGATTCGGAGGCGATTACGGCAAGACGGTATGAATCTCCCACCGCGTCCGCAATGCGTACGATCTCTTCCCGCTGATAGTGATGCGCGGCGACAAGTACACGGCCGGCAAAGGAGTTCTTCAACTGCCGGATCTCGTCGAGCACCAGCGCGGCCGGGTCAACCATCGGTATCTTTGGTTCCAGCATATTCACAGTATAGCATCCTGTTTAAGAGAGAAATCGAAGATGCTCACGGAATGGGTCAGTTCACCGAAGGAGACAAAGTCGACTCCACAGTCTCCCAGAGATGGAAGACGCTCAAGCGTGATGTTCCCCGAAGCCTCGGTTTCCGCCCGTTCGCCGATAATGGCGACTGCTTCGGTCATGGTTGCGTTGTCCATGTTGTCAAGCATGATGCGGTCCACCGATGAAGAAAGCGCCTCGCGAACTTCGTCGAGATTCCGTGTTTCCACCTCGATCCTGAACCGGTTCCCCCAGCGCTTCCGGGCGCGGGATACCGCCTCGGTAATACCGCCCGCGGCGTCCACATGATTGTCCTTTATGAGAATCATGTCA
>CAZAST010000278.1:0-2905 GCA_964487805.1 uncultured Syntrophaceae bacterium | reverse complement strand
GACCGGCAGTATCGCCCGTGTTTTCCCGGTGATACGCGTTTCGACACACCCGGGATCCAGATTGAACGTTTCGTTATCGGGCTCAACGAGAACTGGCACAAGTCCATTTTGTGTTATTGCCAGAATGGTAGCAATATACGTATTTGCCGGAACAATGATTTCATCACCCGGCTTGAAATCATATGCCTGAAGAATGAGGCGTATTGCATCCAGTCCGTTGGCAACCCCGATACAGTGCTTTACACCGCAATATGACGCAAACTCCGATTCGAATTTCCGGTTTTTCTCACCCAGCAAATACCATCCGGATTCAAGCACTTCGGAAATTGCCGAGTGTATTTCTTCGGCATACTGATGATTTATCTTTTTCAAGTCAAGAAATTTTATCATATCTTCTCCCGGCTACTGGTGGGACAGTATTGCTGTATAAATGGTACATATATCACCATTATCTAGAATAACCGGATGGTTTGCCATTCTTTCAGCATTGACGCTTTTGCACAAATAGTCAATTTGTTCTTCCCGCACCGACTCATTGCTAGTAATCCATGTTTTCAATGCTACTCTCTTCCACACTTCAGTTGAAAAAAAAGAAAAAGCCTCCGGAAAATTGTCGCCCCATTTTCTGAATGCGCTCTTCAACACGGCTTCATCTTTGAAGTATTCAAATTTTCTGTTCATCAGCGGAATCAGGTACTGTAATACAGCGAGTACCGCAAGGCCATGCGGAATACCGAACAGTGTTGTCAATCCATAACTAAGCGCATGTCCTGCAGTTGTTTTGCTTATGTTAATGGCATGACCGGATAGATTTGCCCCTTCCAGCATCCTCTGCCGTAACGGGAGGTTCTCCGGATCGTCCAGACTGTCAAAGAAAACGGGTACTAAATATTCAAGTGACTGTACTGCATAGGCAGCAGATTCTTCCGTAGCATGGGTACACCATAGTGATTCAATTGCCTGGCAAATAGCATCAACACCGGTTGAAACCGTTATTTCGAACGGACAGGAAAGAGTAAGCCGGGAATCCAGAAATACCATATCAGGGCGAAGCCGCGCATTTGCAAGCGAATACTTTGTTGTTCCGTTATAAACAACCGCAAAATGTGTCGATTCGGCACCAGAGCCGGCGGTCGTGGGAACGGCTATAAAACACGGTTTGGTTTCAATTACAGAAAAATTATTATGCAATACATTCTCATCATCGGGTTCATTAGACAATGCAAGAATTATTTTTGCCGTATCTATGACACTTCCACCGCCTACAGCCAATAACACGTCGGGCTGGAATTCTGTATAGTTTTTCAGGAGCGATCGAACGTATGGCAAATGCGGATTTGCAGGAATATTTTCTATATAGCTGAATTCAAATTCCCGATTACTTTGTGCTATTTCATCAATAATTGTTTTCGCTCCGGAAGTGACAAAGGCAGAACCGCCACAAAAAACCAGAACCCGCTTGCTTTTCAAAGAAATCAGCTCTGAACCAAGCTTCTGAAACAGCGACTCTCCACTCAATGTATATTGATTCCCGAAATGTGATATCAAATGAGTTGTTCCCCTTGCGGTTTTTAACCAATTCCCGGAATATATTCCAGGATTTCATCCAGTGCTGAAACAGCGTTGCGTGTATCAGAAGCCCGCTGATTCTCCAGTATTGATTCTGCCGCATGCTTCATGGCCGGATAGGCGCTTCGTAGAAGAATATCTTCATATACGACCATTTGTATACCGGTATTTATCAATTCCCGTTCATGGAACGCTTCCGTTGCTGGCGGTGCAAGAATGAGGGGAACCTTGTTCTCAAGTGCTGAATATTGTGTGCAAAATGATGCAATGTCTTTCAAATTTCCCGTTTCTCCATGCACCATGAGAGCATCGGCACCGGCGTTAATTGCTGCCACTGCCCGATTCAATACTTCTACCATGTCATTTTTCAGTTCTGTGTTATCGAACCGTATAACAATCATGAAATCTTCGGTTATCTGTGCTTTTTTCCCCGCGACAATGTTCCCAATCGTTTGCTCAGGCAAAGAAGCATCATCATCAATGGTAATTGCAGAAACACCCAGCCGTTCCAGTGTTCTCACGGTAATAACAAACTGGTTTGCATCCCCTCCGGCACCCCCATCAAACAGTATGGGTTTTGTAGTAACTTCCAGAACATCATTCAATTTAACAATTCTTGCGGTTATATCCGTGGAATCTGCATATGATTTGCCTTTTGCAATTGAATCATACCGGCTGCTTGACCACATACCGTCAAATTCTCGAGACTTACCTTCAACTGCAACTTTTATATTCTCTGCCAAACAACCGGCGAGACCATTGTGTACACCGATAATTCGAACCAGTTCTTTTGACTGGAGTAAACGTCGTAAACGCGCCCGGCGAATATCCGGAGTTGTGCCTATTTCCCGAATTGCCTTGTTCAATTGGGTGGAACTGATTCCTTCCGTGTAGGAAACTTCCACCAACGTTCCTCCCCATTTCTGCAAGGTATCTATAACCTGTTTTCGTGTTTCCCTCTGAACACCTTCTTTCCAGTCATCCCCATGAACAACAAAATCCGGTTTGACCTTTTCAAGATTTGGACGATAATCCAATGTTTCCTGCGGAATAACGATATCTACACCCTTAATTGCTTCAACGATTGCCTTTCTCTGTTCAAAATTCAAATACGGCAGTCGCTTGTAACTTGCAATTGCCTTGTCTGTAAGCAACCCTATACAAACATCACCAAGCTTCGCGGCTTCCCTGATGATATTCAGATGGCCGGGATGAATCAAATCCGCACTCATTCCGACATATACTTTCTTTATAGTCATTTGTTATCTCGCCTTGTTGTTGCTTGAATAATCATTAAGTACATCCTCACGGACAATATCAAGTATTTTCCGTGAAG
>CAZAST010000277.1:0-2914 GCA_964487805.1 uncultured Syntrophaceae bacterium | reverse complement strand
CACGATCAATAAAACACGCTAACCGATTAACTCCCTTTCCATATCTTGTCAAGGGAAAAACCGGCGGTGTTTCAGATATTTGCTTTGCGCCCTCCCCTTCCCCGCGCGGAAAGAGGGTCTATCCGTCATGGGTAATTACTTCTTTGCCGGCATTTTTGAAAGGCTCTCTTTTCTGTAGAGCCCTGTCCACTGCTCCCACCCGGGCGGGATTTTCTGAAAGTGCATGTAATCAATCCGCCGCTCTTTCCAATCGCCGCCCCATTCCCACCCCAGTTGTTTGAAGACCCTCACCACCGGTGAATCGGGTGTCAGGGTTCCCGGAGCGGAGGGTTCGTACATCGCCCGCGGGGGAAGGGTCAACGCGCCGCTGATGTACGGATTCTGCCGGGGATTGATGTCCACTGCCAGCCCCAGGGCGTGCATGGACAATTGTTTGCAGCCTGTGACGGGACGCCAGGCATATCCCGAGGTATTGTTCGTATCCGAGGAAAGGCCAAAGGGGGCTTTGCGCTGGATCAGGGGATGGGCGATGGGCAGAACGGATTCCACCGGAAATCGGGTCTGCAGGATCACGTCGAAGATCTGAAGGATATCCGCCGCCAGGGCCTCATGGATCACGATCTGCCCCTGGTGAATCCGTCCGTCAAAGCCGTAATAGCGGACGTCCACCACGGCAAGTTTCTCCTGCACGGACGCCATGACATCCGGCGGCTGGTTCGAGTACACAGCCTCCGCTCTGGTAAGGCGACTGTCCGATATAATCCCACTTGTACAGGCGTACCCGACCAGTGCCAGGAGCGTATACAGCAAAATAGTGGGTTTAATCTTCACGACACATACCGGGGGAAACCGAATCAGGATAAAAAAGGGCGGATGGTAATCCGCCCCATTAGGTGTGTGGTAGTCCCACCGGGAATCGAACCCGGGTTTCCGGCGTGAGAGGCCAGCGTCCTGACCGCTAGACGATGGGACCATGGCTGGGGGACCAGGATTCGAACCTGGGTAGCAGATTCCAGAGACCTGAGTCCTACCGCTAGACGATCCCCCAATGGATCGCCCTGAACGTGCGGTAACTAGACAAATACGCCCCAAAAGTCAAGGGTTATTTGGAACCCTTATCGGTATCTACGGGATTTACTCCGTGATTTCAAGTCTAAAATAGCTCTCTCGAAGGCTGCTTCCGGTGCGCTGCGCGCGGGTTTTATCAGGGCTGGGCACGCGGAAATAGTAAAATTCACTTGACATTGAACGGCTTTTGTAATTACGTTACATTCTTTTTTTACAGACGTTGCAGCGGGCTTGGCTTTGCAGATCAATATTTCACATATTCCGGAAGAGGGGTTGCAACTCCGGTTCTCTGAGAGTGGCGAGTGGTTTCGCCGGTCCCTGCCGGCGGGTGATGACTGCGGCTGGCGCGTTGAAAAGATCGACGTGCAGTGCCTGGTGGTGAAGATTTTGCAGAATGTATCCATCAGGGGAACCATAGAAGCCGACGGAGAACTCGAGTGCTGTCGTTGCCTGGAACCTTTTGATTTTCCGGTGACGATTCACTTCAAGTATGTCCTGACCCCTCCTGAAGATATAAAAGAAGATGATCTGCAATTGACCTCCGAGGATCTGGAATACGGCAACTATAGTGGAGATATCATAGATCTGGATCAGATCGTGGTTGAACAGATGGTGCTGCAGGTTCCGATGAAGCCCCTCTGTGATGAATCCTGCCGGGGGCTGTGCCCCGTATGCGGGAAAAATCTCAATAGAGAGACGTGTAATCATACCGAGCAACAGGTACATTCCCCTTTTGCTGTCTTAAAAAATTTGAAAATGAAGAATGAAAGGTAAATCATACCATGGCAAATCCAACTAATCGACATTCGAGAACACGAAGGAACATGAGAAGGGCGCACGACGCCCTCAAAGCGGTCACAACCTCCGTATGCCCCCAGTGCAGCGAACCGAAGCTGCCTCACCGCGCGTGCCCCCATTGCGGTTTCTACAAGGGGCGTGAAGTGATCTCCGTTGAATAGACGTTCCCCGCGCCGGTGCTCTGAGGGTGAAAAGGCATGGATACCATAGGCATCGTTTTCCCCGGTCAGGGTTCACAATATGTCGGCATGGGAAAGGATCTGTGCGAAGGGTTCCACGAAGCAAAGGAGATTTTTGACCGGGCGGGAGACGCGCTCAACATCGATATCGCCCGGCTTTGTTTTGAAGGACCCCGGGATGCCCTCGACCTCACGCCAAACACGCAGGCAGCGGTATTGACCGTGGATGTGGCCCTGTACCGGGTATTTAAAAGCGTGATAGGGATAGAGCCATCGATACTGGCGGGCCACAGCCTGGGAGAGTTTGCGGCACTCTGCGCCGCCGGTGCTCTCGATTTTTCGGATGCCGTCAGACTCGTATACGCGCGGGGAGAATACCAGCAGGAAGCGGTACCCCCGGGGCACGGTTGTATGGCGGCCATTATCGGCCTCCCCCGGCAATCCGTTGATGATATATGCCAAACCGTGGACAAGGGGTACGGCGTGGTGGAGATGGCGAATATCAACTGTCCCGGTCAGTTTGTCATTTCCGGCGCCACGGCCGCGGTGGAGCAGGCCATGACGAAGGCCCACGAAAAGGGCGCACGGATGGTAGTGAAACTCTCCATAAGCGTGCCCTGTCATTGCAGTCTCCTCAACACAGCGGCGGAACGGCTGAACCGGTATCTGGACAGCGTCGCAATAGGGCAGTGCGAGATACCGGTCATACCGAATTTCGACCCGGATCTGCTGCATGAAAAAGATACGACCAGAAAACTCCTGATACAGCAGTTTGCCTCCCCTGTGCGGTGGCAGGAAACCGTAGAGCGGATGTCCCGAATGGGGGTACGGACCATCGTCGAAATAGGGCCAAAAAAAACACTGACAGC
>CAZAST010000276.1:0-2917 GCA_964487805.1 uncultured Syntrophaceae bacterium | reverse complement strand
ACGGCTACCACCACGACTTCCTCATCGCCAGCCGTGACAACGTCAGCAACGACGACTGCCACGACAGCCGCAACTCCCACAGCGACGTCCACGACCCCGGCTGAAGAAGAGTTGCCTGCCGAGGTTGAGTTCGCCGGACGCATGGCCGGCATGTTTACAGACATGCTGTTTGTTGATACGTACTACGCTGACGGCATCGGAGCCATGTCCGGCTCAAATGTCATCGCCTCTCGATTCTCCTTTGCCGTCAGGACGGCCATGACCGGCAACCTCGCCAACGTGCCGCCGGAATTCATGGAACCGCTGCCGCCCGGCGGAGCTATCCCGGCTCCTCCCGGCGCGTGCCCCGGCGGTGCCAAGCCGACCTCCGCCTTCAAGACCGGTGCTGGCACGACTTTAACCCCGGAATACTTTGATGAGAAGAATATACACACCTTGCCCACGGAACTGGTGCTGGCAGGGCAGAATGACCCCAACGGCTTGATGGCTCTTATTTCCAGCCTGGTGCCGATGGGCGACCGGCAGCTCGCTGACCCCGCCTACTGGAACACCGTCCTCTGGGACCAGCTTGCCGCCCGAATGCAGCCGGCAGAATCGTTGATGGACTACCTTGTCTGGAACGATGCCGCCCAGCTTGAACAGATGGTGATTACCCAGTTCCGTCAGCAGCTTGCCGCCAGTGGCGTGCCCGCTATGGTGCTCAATGCCTTTGACGCATCCAACACGAGCGGCTGGTACACCAGCACGTTCCCGCAGCCCGGCGACGAACTGGCGATGATGGATATCCAGGCGGAAATGACCGGCAGCGTCAACGGGACCGTGCACGAGTGGCGTGAATTCAGCATCCCCGGTCTTGGGCAGGAACCGGTCTGGGGCGTCCAGTACGGCGATGGCACCGTCCATTTCGACCTGCCGGAGGTCGGCACCGTCTACTCCAACGTTGATATTAACCTTGACCAGTTCGATGAAAAAGGCCGTGCTATTGGCGGCTGGGTGCGCGGCACCGCCGTCGATTATGAAGGTATTGAGGTTCTCTTCACCTACAAGCCGGACGGCTCCAAGGACGGACAGGTCTTCATGGACGGTGAACTAATAGGGGAACTCACCATGACCGTTGACCACGAGAAGTTTGAGAACTACGTGGACGTGAAGAAAGGCACCAGCTTCCAGTTCCCGGAATACAGCACCCAGGGAGACAATCCCCAGTTCACCCATTTCCAGTAGAAATATAGTCAGTAGTCCTACCAGCCTGAATCGAATATAAAAGAAGCGCCCGTAAGGGCGCTTCTTTGGTTATTAATAGTCGAAGATATTGTAGTATTCAGTCGTATATGCTATGTTATGTATCAACAAGGTTTCGGGAGATTCTTGTCGTATGGTGGACTCATATCTTACTCAGCGTGAAGCTGATTATTTGTTCGGCTTGGAGAAATGGCCATTGAAGGATAGTGAATGGGATTTCCCAACTATGGGGATGAAGATCGAAATTCCTTTGGCCTCTTCCGATAAAAAGGAAATATTTTCACTGGATATTGGCAGGGGTACGATTGACCTTGGTAAAATTAAGTATCAAAATAGGGCTAGACATGTAATAATACTAGCAAGGCTGGAATTATCAGGGGCACCTCATCGTAATCCTGATGATACGGAAGTTCCGGCGCCTCATATTCATCGATATGTTGAAGGGTATGGTGATAAATGGGCGTATCCCTTACCACTTGAACGATTCAGTGATTTAGGAAACCAATGGACTACTTTGCTTGACTTTATGAGGTATTGTAATATCATTAGTTTGCCTAACATCAAGAGGGTGATGTTTTAGTGATAACTGAAATCAGGGAACGACTAAACGAATATGCTCTTTGGCTTCGTGATAAAACAAGTCTCAGAGAAATCGGACAATATGTTGAGATAACCACCCCGTATCTCGACCGGCATAACGATTATCTTCAGATATATGCTAGAAAAGAGGGTAATTCTTTCTTACTTACTGACGATGGGTACATACTTGATGATTTGGAGCAATCGGGTTGCAAGTTGGAAAGCCCAAAACGACGGCAATTGCTGCAACTGGCACTTAATGGATTTGGCATTCAGTTAAGAGGCAAAGAGCTCGTTGTTTCGTCTACAACAGAGAATTTTCCAGTCAAGAAGCATAATCTGGTACAAGCCATGTTAGCGATAAATGATATGTTTTATCTGGCTGAACCAGTAATCGCAAGCATCTTTTATGAAGATGTTATTTCATGGCTGGATATGAATGATATACGGTATACGTCAAGAGTCAAGCTGACCGGGAAATCAGGATACGATCATCATTTTGATTTCGTGATACCAAAATCAAAAATTAGTCCAGAGAGAATTTTGCAGGCGATTAACAGCCCGAACAAAAATACTGCGACCATATTGGCATTTGAGTGGGTGGATACCAGAGAAATTAGAACACCTGATTCGCGGGCGTACGCGTTGCTAAACGATATTGAACAATCAGTCCCTATAGAAGTTTTAGACGCTCTGCGTAATTATGAAATACGCCCTGTTCTTTGGAGTGAACGACAGAAGATAGAAGCAGAATTGGCTTCATAACTTGAGCCGGTACCCTATGTTCCGCACCGTTTCAATGAAGGTGTGGCCGGAGTCTTCAATCTTGCTGCGCAGGCGGCGGATGTGGACGTCCACCGTCCTGTCCCCGCCAAAGTAGTCATAGCCCCAGATTTTGTCCAGCAGTGCTTCCCGCGTGTAGACCCGCCCCGGCGTGGCTGCCATGAGCTTGAGCAGTTCGTATTCCTTGAAAGTCAGGTCCATGATGGCCCCGTCCACCTTGACATCGCAGGTGGTGAGGTTGATGGTCATGCCGTCGCGGTGGATGATGTCGTCGCCTTCGGTCTCTTCGCCGTTTTTCACCAGGCGCGCGATG
>CAZAST010000275.1:0-2935 GCA_964487805.1 uncultured Syntrophaceae bacterium | reverse complement strand
TGGGTGTCCTTCAGGGTGACGACATATCCCGCCGGTTTGTTCAGCATCAGATATACCCGGCTCACCGCGGCGGCTGATATGCGGCTCCCGTCGACGCGTATCTCATCGCGTGAGATGTCCGCCTTCATTCCCGGCTGTGTCACCGTTCTGCCGTTCACGCTGACCCGGCCGTCCCGCATCATCTGCTCCGCGGCGCGCCGTGATGCCACGCCGCATCCGGCCAGTATTTTCTGCAGACGTTCTTCCACGGTCAATTACTCTTCCAGCTCTTTGAACTCTCTGAGCGTTGGCAGATCCGAAAGGGTCTTCAGGCCGAACACCTCGAGAAATCGAGCGGTTGTTCCGTAGATGATGGGCCTCCCCGGCACATTTTTTCTCCCCATGATCCGCACCAGTTTCTTTTCCAAGAGCCCCCTCAGGATGCCGCTCACATCGACACCGCGCACCTTTTCTACCTCCGACTTCATGACGGGCTGCCGATAGGCAACCACCGCGAGAGTCTCCATAGCGGCCGGCGTCAGATCCATCGATTTCTGTCCCTTCAGTTTCAGTATCCACGGCGCCAGAGCCTCCCCGGTCCTGAACTGGTACCCTCCGGCAACTTCCTTCAAAAAGACGCCCCCCTGGCGCCGCTTGTATTCCTCCATGAGTTCATCAAGGGCGGAAGATATTTCTTTCCGGGAAACCCCCTCCAGAATTTTCTCCATAACGGCCATGGTCACCGGCGCTTCAGAGACAAAAACGAGGGCTTCGATAACGGCCTTCAGGTTATCCATCTATTCCTCCGCAAGGCGTATCCTGATAACCCCGTAGGGAACAGCCTGATACGCCCTGATGATTCTCAGTTTCATCAATTCCAGAATGGCCAGAAAGGTGTATATCAGCCTTTTACGGCTGCCCGTCTCACCCAAAAGATCGGTGAAGGTCAGCTCTCCCCTCTTTTCCAGCTCGTCCACTATATCATTGATTCGTTCGGAAAGTGAGATCTTTTCAACATCTATCTCCATGATATCATGCTGATCCGTTCCAAGGGTTACTCTCCGGAACGCCTCGACAAGCTCGAAAATCCCGATCTCTCGCAGGGTCTCGCCCTCTTCTCCACTGTCATCGAAGATGTGATCCCTGCTGAACACATCCCGCCCGAGAATCTTCATCCGGTCCAGGCCCAGAGCCGCTTCCTTGAAAGCCTCGTATTCAAGGAGCTGCCTCACCAGTTCCCGGCGGGGGTCTTCCTCTTCCTCCTCCTCTTCTTCGCTCGGGGGGAGCAGCATCCTCGATTTGATATGGGTAAGGGTAGCGGCAAGGACCAGATATTCGCCGGCGAGGTCAAGGTTGAGCGACTTCATGGCGTCGATATATTCCATGTACTGGCGAGTTATGAGGGCGATGGGGATGTCGTATATATCGACTTCGTTCTTTCTGATCAGATAGAGAAGAAGATCGAGAGGACCTTCGAACACATCCAGCTTGATCTCATACGCGCTGTCTGTCATATCTTTACGGCTTCCCGTACCTGTTCCATGGTCAGACGCGCTATCTTCGATGCGCGCTGAACACCGTCGGCGATGAGGTCCTTCACATCTTCCAGGTGGCTCAGGTAATAATCCTGCCGTTCGTGAATGAGCCCCATTCCTTCCTCGATCCGGCGGGCGAGGCGTTTCTTGCACTCCACGCAACCGATACTCGCCGCTTTACAGGCCTCCGCTATGGCGTCCGTCTCTTCGGAGGGGGAATATATGGCATGAAAGGGAAAGGCGTTACATACATCGGGCCGTCCGGGATCCTTCCGCCTCATCCGCTGTGGATCGGTGAACATGGAAGCGATCTTCTGCCGCAACACATCCCCCCGGTCTCTAAGATAGATGGCATTTTCGTATGATTTGCTCATCTTACGCCCGTCAAGCCCCTGGAGTTTTGGAACCTCCGCCAGAAGAGGCTCCGGAATAGGGAATATGTCACGGTAGAGGAAATTGAACCGCCGGGCGATCTCCCGCGTGAGCTCCACATGGGGAAGCTGATCCACGCCCACGGGAACCCCGTAGGCCTTGTACATGATGATGTCGGCCGCCTGCAACACGGGGTATCCGAGAAAACCGAAGGTCCCGATATCTTTATTTGAAAGTTCTTCCTGCATCTCCTTATAGGTAGGATTCCGCTCCAGCCAGGAGAGGGGAGTAATCATGGAGAGGATGAGAAAGAGTTCGGCGTGTTCCTTCACCTCAGACTGGATGAAAAGGGTGCTTCTGGCCGGGTCCAGCCCCACGCTCAGCCAGTCGACAACCATATCAAGGGAGTGCTCCTTGATGAGGCCGGTGTCCTTGTAATCGCTCGTCAGGGCATGCCAGTCGGCGACGAAATAAAAACAGTCATACATGCCAGAGTTCTGGATATCGACCCAGTTCGAAAGCGCCCCGTGAAGATTGCCCAGATGCAGCTTCCCTGTGGGTCGCATACCGCTTAAGATTCTCTTCTTTTCCACAGCAGTTCCTCGAATACCGTCAGATACGGATAATCGGCGCAGAGACGTGGGGAGACCTCATCTTCAAGACCTTCCGCATACCTGCTCATCCGGGCGATCGTATAACAAACAATGACGGTCCCTGTCAAACAGTCCTCTTCCCGTCTTTCATCCGACGCAGTAATTGTCGTACCTCTTTTACGCCTTTCCCTTTCCCGGCAAGGGAGGAAAGGACATCGAGTTCTTCAAGACGCGTGACCACCGATTCCGGGTTTTCCTCCTTTGATATAAGCCTCAGTTCGGAAGCGATCCGGTAGCCTGAGAGCCTCTGCATCAGTCCCGCTGCAACGGCCTCCCTGGCCCGCCGTTCCGTCGCATCCTCCATGGTGAAGCCAAAGCGCTTTTCGAAGCGGACGGCCCGAAATATCCGAGTGGGATCATCGATAAAACTCTTCTCGTGGAGGATCCGTATCGATC
>CAZAST010000274.1:0-2953 GCA_964487805.1 uncultured Syntrophaceae bacterium | reverse complement strand
GGGCCCTTAGCTCAGCTGGTAGCAGCAACTGACTCTTAATCAGTAGGTCGTCGGTTCGAACCCGACAGGGCCCACCAAAAAATCGAGGGGTCACGAGAAATCGTGACCCCTTTTTCGTTTCCTGTTTCTTCGCACAACTGAACATCCGCACGGATCACGCGCTCAAAACTCGGCCGGGCCATCCCCGGCGGCCGCAGGTTCGGATCACCTATACGCTTGACTTAGGGGTCGATAAATGGAGAGAATACGGCCGTTATGAGGTATCGCGCCCGGATGAGGCCATGATGCTTCTTGCCTGTTTAAATCAGCTTTTCGATCTGACGAGGAGGGAATCGTATGGCAGAGAAGAAAAAAGGGTTCCACTGGAGGGGATGGACCACGTTCGTGGTCACGCTGTCCTTCGTCATAGACACTGTTTCGGGCATTATTCTCTACATCGCGCCTCCGGGAAGAGTCGCCCATTGGACCAACTGGAAGATATGGGGGCTCACGAAAGATCAATGGGCGGCGGTGCACACCATATTCGGCTTTGTCCTTCTTGTTATAGTGGCGCTTCACCTGTATTACAATTGGAAGATCTTCATCGCGTTTCTCTGGAACACGATGAAAAAGGCGTTGCATCTGAAGCGGGAACTGGCCCTGTCCATCGCGGTCTGTCTCGTCCTCTTCCTTGGGTCAATCTGGAGCATTCCACCCTTCGGCACCATCATGGACATAGGGGAGAAGTTCAAGGAGAGCTGGGAACAGAGCCGGGTGAAACCGCCGGTTGCGCACGCGGAACTGCTGAGCCTTGCGGATTTTGCCGGGAGCATCCAGGTGCCCGTGGAACAGATAACAAAGATACTCACATCCAAAGGGTACTCAACAGAAGGCGCCCATCAGACGATACGAGACATCGCGTTGGCCAACCGTGTTTCCCCCGAGAAGCTCTACGCTGAGATTCAGGCCGGGGGGCTCATGCCTGCCCCGGCTAAAAGCTCCGGAGGCTCCGGCATGGGGAGAAAAACCATCAGGACCGTCTGTGAAGAACAGGGGCTTTCCCTGGAAGAAGTCCTCACCCGGCTGGAAAAGCTGAAACTTGACGCCAAACCCGATGATCGTCTCAAAGACCTGGCCGAACGGCTCGGGAAAACCCCGACGGAACTGCTGCATATCATTCTGGACACATAGAAGAATGCATGGAGGCAGGCAGAGTATTGCGTGAGATGTCGGAACCATTGATATACAAACCCCGGCATGATACATGAATCAAAAACTCCTGTTATATTGACACGCGGAGGTGGAAACGATGACGCTGTTTTTCGAAGATTTCACGGTGGGGTACCGATTTGAGACGCCGGGCGTTACTATTACCGAGAGTCAGATAATCGATTTTGCCCTGCAGTACGATCCACAGCCGTTCCATATGGACACGGAAACCGCGAAGAAATCGATTTTCGGCGGGCTCGTCGCGAGCGGCATCCACACCATGGCCGCGACCTTCAGGCTTATCCTGATGATGGGGGTAATGAGGGATTCCAATCTCGGCTCCCCCGGATTCGATGAACTCAGGTGGCTCCGGCCCGTGAGGCCCGGGGATACGATCCGGGCGGTCGGCGAGGTTCTGGAAATCATACCGTCAACATCGAAACCCGACCGGGGGGTCGTCCGCTTTCGTTTCTCAGCCCTGAGTCAGAGGAACGAAGAGGTCCTGACGGTAATTTCCAATCAAATCATCGCGAGAAGGCCGAGGTAAGGCACTCTTCGTTACCGGTATCATGGAATCGCAACCGGCAGTCATTGTCCTTACAGAACAGCATACCAGGTAAATCCCCGTTCTAGCGCGCATCGACCACGGCGAACGTGACGGTCACCGCAACGGTAAAGGTCTGCTCTCCCGGCGCGATCGGGACAGATGCCGCCGACGCGGCCTCCATGCGCATAGCCACGTGCGGGAGGGCATGTCCTGTCTGTTCTTCGATAGTGATGGGAGCTCCAAGCGCCAGATCCGCCGCCCCGGCGTAGATACGGGCTCGATGCTCCGCGTCTTCAAAGGCTTTGCGGCGTGCCTCGTCAAGCAACTGTGACGGATCGGAAATATCGAAACTGATTCCCCGGATCTGATTGGCGCCAAGTGTGACGGTTTCATCCAGAAATTCTCCCAGGGACGAGATGTTGCGGTTTCTTACGCGGACCTCGTTCACAACCTGATATCCCGTCACCGCCGGAGGACTCTGCTGCGATTTGTCGTATTTATAGCGGGGAGAGACATTGAACTGGACAGTCTGGAAGTCTTTTTCATCAATTCCCCGTTTTTTGATGACGTCGTGGAGGCGGTTCATCGCCTCATTGTTTCTCCTGAGTGCTTCGGAAGCCGAAGCGTCCTCCGTGACAACGCCGATGCGGATATAGGCAATATCCGGCGTGCCGTATGAACTTCCTGTTCCCATCACCGTAACAGACGGGTTCCGGTCCGTCCGGTAATCCGGCCCCTGAGCGATCGCTCCATCGGATGATATCATGGCTAATGCAACTACGAGAAGGGCAGACAGATGTTTCATGGGTCACTCCTTCGAAGGGATTTATGATCAGCGCCCGGTATGGAAGGCGTTTCGACTTCAGACGGAGTAATCGTATCACAGTCAGGCCGCGGCAACAAATGTTTCCGTCATTCGCACCCGACGGATTGGGGTGCGCGCCAGCCCCCGTTTCGACCGGACACCTTCGTGGAGATCATTGATTATTACCTCAAAAAAGGATACTGTTCCCCCATGGCACGGTTGACACTCGAGGAATGGCTCGCGAGGGCCCAACGGAACAAGCGATTCATCGAAAACGTCCGGGCGATCCGCACGATCCCGGCCCGCCCCGGCTCTTTTGCCGAATACCCGGAGTGGACTCACCCTGCCCTGCGCGAGGTTCTCGCCTCCCGGGGACTCAACAGGCTGTACACCCACCAGGCAAAGGCCGTCGA
>CAZAST010000273.1:0-3024 GCA_964487805.1 uncultured Syntrophaceae bacterium | reverse complement strand
TTGGTGACCGTGTTCCGTTACAAAAATACATGGCTTCTGACTATCGCCGCGGCTGGTGTTACCGGACCCATACTGGCTTTTGCAGGTCTGTGGGGAATCCCGTTTTTATCAACCCACTATGGATTTTCACCTACAAAAGGGGCCGTTCTGACCTCTATCCTGTTGATCGGGTTCGCCGTCGGAGGGCCTGTGTTAGGGGCACTGTCCGACAGGATCGGCCGGAGAAAGCTCCTGTATGTGGCGAGCTGCTTTGTCTCCTGCGCGGGCTGGGGAATAATTCTCTTTGTGCCGCAGTTGCCGGTATGGCTGCTGATACTGCTCGTATCTGTTGTGGGATTCGTTTCCGGAACGGTGATTATCGGTTTTGCTTTTGTCAGAGAATCGGTGCCTCCTTTTCTGGCGGGAACCGTATCAGGTATCTGCAATATGGGGAGTATGGCCGGGCCCATGGCGCTGCAGCCCCTCATGGGGTGGGTCCTGGACAGGCATTGGGCGGGGACCATGGTAAACGGAGTAAGAATCTATCCGCTGGAGGGCTACCAGTCCGCGTTCAGTCTGATGATAATCAGTTCAATCCTCGCGGCTGTCTTTATCTGTTTCACTACGGAGACATGGTGTCAGCAGAAAACACACTGATTCCCGGCAGTTTTCAGGCCGGTGAAGATTCTTTCAGGCGGATTTCAGAGAATGAAATCCACTTTTTCCTTGGTATCTCCTGAGCCCCGGGACTCAGAATCCTGCCTTTGCCAACTCCCGGTCGACCAGGTCAGCGTCGCCGACGTTGTACTGCACCAGTTTTTTCAGGTGGAAGAAGCCCGATTCATCCATGCCGGAGAAGGAGAGAGCGATCCCCTCGTTGTCGCTTCGCACGATGTTCGCCCGGGCGGTGATGATCGCTTTGGGACTGAGCACGATGCGGATGTCGGCGGCTTCACCCGCCCTGATTCTTCTGTCGGGTTTGCAGAGCATGCCGTTCAGGCTGATATTTTCCGTTTGCAGAGACAAGGTTTCCCCGCTCATCGTCACTGTCGTGTCCATGTGCACGGATGCCCTTGTTCTTTTTCTTTTTTCCGTTGCCATGACACCTCCTTTCCTGTCCTGAGCTTACATGGTGTACCGTGGCATGAAAACGGATGACCGCTCAGCTCTCTTCGCCGGCGATGATGGCTCTGACCCGTTCGAGTTCCTGAGGAATGTCCACTTCCACGGAGTCGTGGAGGGTCTCGACCACTTTGATCCTGTATCCGTTTTCCAGCGCCCGCAGCTGCTCGAGGGCCTCGATCCGTTCCAGCAGGCCCACCTCCAACCCCCTGAATATCCGCAGAAACGAACGCCGGTACGCGTATATCCCGTGGTGCTTGTAGTAGGAGACCGTCTCTTTCCCGTCGCGGTCATAGGGGATCGTCGCCCGGGAGAAATAGAGGGCGTAGTGATCCCTGTCGAAGGCAACCTTGACGGCATTAGGGTGGTGTATCTCCTCTTCGCGTTTGATCTTGTAGATAAGGGTGGCAAATTGCAGCGAGGGGTCATCCAGGAGGGGCCGTGCCACCTCCTCTATCTGTGCGGGGGCGAAGAGGGGTTGATCTCCCTGGATGTTGACGACGATATCCGTTTCGTCCAGGGAGAGACCGTCCGCCGCCTCGGCGATCCTGTCCGTCCCGGAGCGGTGGCGGGGGGAGGTCATGACGGCATTCCCCCCGAATCCCTTCACCCGTGCGAAGATGCGTTCATCGTCAGTGGCCACCGCCACGTACGATACCAGATCGATCCCCGCCGCCTTTTCGTAAACATGCTGTATCATGGGCTTGCCGCAGATGTCCGCCAGCGGCTTCCCTTCGAAACGCGATGAACCGTAACGCGCCGGTATGATACAGATCACCTTCGGCATAATGATATCGCTGCCCTTACAGCTCTCTGCCGGCCCTGTCTATGGCATCAATGGTCTTTGCCATTTTTTCTGCGGGCATCTTGACGGGAATGATCATGAAGAGGGTCCTCCGCATGATCTCCTCGGCATGAGGGATATCCTCCACGCGGTATCCAACCTGCCGCGTGTTCATCGGGTTGGTGAACGGAAACTGCTTCGAGTTGGCCGTCGCGCGCGCGAGAAGGTGTTCCCATCTCGGGGCGTAATGCCATTTGTTTTCAAAGTAGTAAATCGTGCCTACTTGCCGTTCAGCGAGGAGCTTCTGGAAGCGTTTCGCTGTTTTCTCGTCCGGCAGATTGAATCCCAGGAAGGTCGCGCTGTCGCCGTCGGGATCGAAGAGCTTCCTGAATCCGATTCCTTTGACCGCGCCCAGCGCCGCCTTCAGCGCGGCCTTGTGTGTGCGCTGTTCGTCGATCATATAGTCGAGCTTTCTGAGTTGGGCCAGTCCAACCGCTCCCTGAAATTCATTCATGCGGAAGTTGAACCCGAGGATGGATCGTCCCTCGTCCCCTCTCCCCACGTTGGGGTTGTGATCGTGGCCGTGGTCGTGGTACCAGTCGGAACGGTTGTAGAGGGTTTTGCTGTTTGTCAGGACCATCCCCCCTTCGCCGGTGGTCAGTGTCTTGTAGTAGTCGAAGCTCAGGATTCCCATATCACCGAATGTCCCCAGTTTCTTCCCCCGGTAACTCCCCCCGCAGGCCTGGGCGTTGTCTTCGAGGACGGGCACATTGTGTCGCTTCGCCACCGCAATGATCCGATCGATCTCGGCAGCCGCTCCGCACATGTGGACGGGGATCACGCATTTCGTGGATGGCGTGATCTTGGCTTCGATGTCGTCCGGGTCGAGATTCAGCGAATCGTCGATATCCGCCATGACCGGTATGGCGCCAGCCTCCAGCACCGCTTCATAGGTGGCGATGAAGTCAAATGCGGGAACGATCACCTCGTCTCCCGGTGCCACATCCAGCGCGGTCAGCGCAACTTTCAGGGCCGCTGAACCCGATGTGACCCCCAGCGTGTACCCGGCGCCCAGATAGGCGGCGAATGCCTGTTCGAACTCCCTGACCTTGAAGACCCCTTTGCGCTCCACGTCGAAG
>CAZAST010000272.1:0-3049 GCA_964487805.1 uncultured Syntrophaceae bacterium | reverse complement strand
CCGCCCTGCCGGAGAAGATCGTTCAGAATAAGGAGCGGGGTCGATCCCACCATGCTGAGATTTCCTCCCAGAATTACCGCGAAGCCCATAGGCATGAGGAGACGGGATGCGGGCATCCCCGTGCTTTTGGAGATTCGAAGCATGGCGGGGAGGAAGAGGGCGGCCACTCCGATATTCTGCATAAAGGCGGAGATCAATCCCGCGGTTACAGTGACAAGGACAATAAGGCGCTTCTCGCTGGACCGGGCCGCTGATATGATGGGCTGGACAAGCCGGTTGATGGCGCCGGAACGGTCTACCCCGTATCCCAGAATCATGACGGCGATGACTGCCACAACGGCGTTGCTGGCAAGTCCCGAAAAGGCCTCTTCCGGTTCGACAAGCCCCAGCCAGGGGAGGGTCACCATTACCAGGATCGCCACAACATCCACCCGCAGCTTGTCACTGACGAAAAGAATCATCGTCACGGCGAGGATCAGAAATACAAGGGCCATCTCCAGGGTCAAGGGATCTCTCCTTATGACGCGGTGTCGTATGAGCCGCTTTCTCTAAAACGGCCACAGTAACGGTATGATCAGTACCGCTACTATCCAGAAGATGATATTCAACGGTACGCCGATGCGGGCGTAATCGAAAAAGCGGTACCCGCCGGGGGCGTAAATCATGGTATTCGTCTGATAGCCGATGGGGGTCGCGAAGCTGGTCGACGCGGCGAAGGTAATCGCCATCAGAAAGGGCCGGACACTCACCCCCATCAGTTCAGCGGCGGAGAAGGCGATCGGTACCAGGAGAATGGCCGACGCGTTGTTCGACATGATCGCGGTCAGCACCGCGGTGACAAAGTACAAACCGCTCAGGACAGCAAGGGGTCCCATCTCGATAATCCGCTTCATGGTTATAGCTGCCAGCCACTCGGCGGTCCCGGTCTGTTCGAGGGCGAGTCCAAGAGGGATGATCCCACCCAGGAGGAATATTACCTTCCAGTCGATCGCCTTGTATGCCTCTTCAATGGTAATACAACGGCCGAGGACCATGGCAACGGCTCCACTCAGGGCGGCGATGAGGAGGGGGAGAATGTTGAAGACGACAAGAAGAATCATGGAGACGAAGATCGCCAGTGCCATGAACGCCCGGTCCTTTCTGAGATGGAGCTGCGTCAGCTCGTTGGTGACAATGAGGTCCGATGCCTTAACGATACGCTTTACCGAATCCCTGTCGCACTGAAGGAGAAGGGTGTCCCCATCGTCGAAGCTGATGTCGGCGAGACGATCCCGGAGGACCTTGCCGCGCCGCTGGATGGCGAGAACCACGCAGCCATAGCGTTCTATATATTCAGCCCCCCGGAGGGTCCGCCCGATCAGCCGCGACCGTGGCGGAACGACGGCTTCGATCAGTTCAATCTTGTCAGATTCGAGTTCTTTGTCATGTACCACGGCATCCGCCTTCGTCTCAAGGCGGTAGTTGTCTTTCATCTTGATCAGTTCTTCCGCGTTCCCGTGGAGGAGGAGAAAATCATTTTCCCTGATCTTGGTCGCTGACGCCCGCCAGGTCGCTTTGCCGTCCCGGATGATCTTTATCAAATCAATCTTGCTGAGATCGTTGCCGTCCAGATCGCGCCACCGTTTGCCGATCAGCGAAGAGCCCTCGGTAACCCGCATCTCCGACAGGTAATCGGCCAGCCGGTACTTGTCGATCTGTTCATCTGCCCCCTTCCGCTTCGGTATGAGAATCTTGGAAAAGAACGTCAGGTACAGCGTTCCGATGACGACCAGGACCAGTCCCATGGGTGCGAATTCAAATAGTGAAAAAGGTTTCAGACCCCCGCTGACGGCCATCGAACTGACAAGGACGTTGGTGGATGTGCCGATCAGTGTGCAGACACCCCCAAACTGGCTTGCGAAGGAAAGAGGAATCAGCACTCGTGAAGGAGAAATTTTACGAGCCTTTGCGAGGATGACCGATACGGGAATCAGGATGGCTACAGTTGCCGTATTTACCATGAAGGCCGAGAGGGACGCCCCCATCAGGCAGAGGACGAGGATCAATCGCCGTTCACCGGTTCCCGCAAACCGGTCTATGCGCCGTGCCAGCCATTCGACGAGACCGGTGCGGACCAGTCCTTCGCTCAGCACGAACATGGCGGCCACGATGGCCGTGGCCGTGTTCGCAAATCCGTACAGGGCCTGATCGGGTCTGATAAGGTGGAAAAGGAGAAGCGCCACCAGGACGCACAGGGCGGTGACATCGACGCGAAGCTTTTCTGTGACAAAGAGCAGCGCGGAGACGGCAACGATGGTGAGCACGATAATGCTATCTATGGGGATCATTCAGTAAGGCCTCGCGAATTTGTGTTGTTGTGTCCTGCCGATTTTCCTCTTCATTATAGTGTCCCGAAGAACAGGGGTCAACGTGAAATGCGGGAAGAAAGGTCATTTAATTCTTTCCGGGAATCGCCGGGGGGAAAGAGAAGAACGGCCTCTGTGCTTCCGATTTTTCTTTTGACCGGATTGTAAAATGCCCACGCCGTGTTGTCAGTAAGGGCTGTCGGAGAAATTCGTAAAGATCCTGTCAATGAAATGCGCGGCGCCTTTCTTACGGCGCGGGTGAACCGAATCAGCCCCTGCTGAGGCAGTCGGGGCCCTTGTGCCGGTCGCCTTATCTCCTGATTTTCTTCTTGACATTGTGTGGTATCTTGCTTAAGGAGAACATGAACGTTGGTCACAATCTGACCCCTGTCCGTGTTTGCCCTGCCTCTATGGGCTATACATTAATAATTCAAGATTGTTAGGATAAGGAAGGTGAAGATGCTGGGGTATAAAAGACGCAGGGAAAGAGAAAAGGAACAGAGAAGACAAAATATCCTGAAGGCTGCCAAAAGGCTCTTTATTGAAAAAGGCTTTAAATCTGTGACGGTCGCGAGTATTGCCGAAAAAGCAGAACTCAGCAAGGGCGCCATTTATCTTTACTTCAGCAGCAAGGAAGAGATATACGCCCAGATACTCTTCACCGATATAGAACACTTCCACACAGAGATTTCCCAGATATTTAA
>CAZAST010000271.1:0-3059 GCA_964487805.1 uncultured Syntrophaceae bacterium | reverse complement strand
ATTCAGGGGCAAGGCTCCTTGAGATACTCACAACAGAAGAAAAGAGCGTGAGGGACCTGCTTTCCGGCATCCCCACCATGGTCAATACACCTGAGATCCGTATGGACTGCCCGGATGATAAAAAGTTCGGTGTGGTTAAAAAACTGGTTGAGGAGTTTAAAAAGGAATATCAGGTAATTGATGTTGATGGCGCAAGGGTCCTCTTTGATGGTGGATGGGGACTTGTAAGGTCATCCAATACACAGCCTGTGCTTGTGCTAAGATTTGAAGCCACAGATGAAAAACGTCTTGAGGAGATAAAGACCCTGTTTATGAAAAAACTTGAAAGGGCGCTTTAGTTTATCTGGTGATTTCTTTTATGATCTTGCTCCATCTATTAATATTTATGAAGTAATAAGGGGTAAGGCGATAGAATTGTTACAGATTAAAAACTTATCTGTATTTTAAGCAACTTTATTGTCCATTTTGTTGACTTATCTAATGTGCAGAATATGGACTGGTCTGTGCAAAAAATGATTGGATAACATTTGGCTGTTTTCACAAGAATATTTGCACAAGTTAAAATGCTATGATTAATCAACATGTTGGGGGTCTCTTGTAACTCTGGTATGATACTTGCCTGTAAATTGGAACATAATTAATGAAAAGAATGGAGCATATCTGAAATGAAAACCAATAATACAATTAATTTATATCATGTTTCCTTTATTCTGATTCAAATAGTTGTCGGTCTTAGAATCTAAGCCGGATATACTAGAATATAAAAACAGGAGGAATGTTATGTCATCTAAATTCAGAATAATTATTTTTGCAACTATTGTTGCTTTTGTTTTATTTTTAACAGGATGTTTTGCCATTAATGGAGGTCAAAGCAGGTATAACAGCAGTGTATTAGACTACCTTTATCCAAAAAAGACAATTATTGAAGAACCTTCTATCCCGCATCTTTCTTTACCGTTACGGGTTGGTGTAGCCTTTGTACCAGAATCAGATTTATTGCCAACACAGCATGCTCTGAGCAGGAAAGAAAAGATGGATCTGATGAATCGTATCTCTGGAGAGTTTAAGGCCCTGCAATTCGTGAAAGATATTCAACTTATACCTTCAGACTATCTTTCAAAGGGTGGAGGATTTACCAACCTGGATCAGATAAAAACGATGTTTAATATAGATGTAATAGTGCTTCTTTCATACGACCAGGTCCAGCATACCGATGAAGGCATGCTCTCTTTTTCCTACTTTACCATTATTGGTTCCTTTATAGTTAAAGGTGAAAAAAATGACACAAATACCATGATTGATGCTGTTGTGTATGATATTGCCAGTAGAAAAATGCTTTTTCGTGCACCTGGCAGCAGCCTAAAAAAAGGTTCATCTACATTGGTGAATTTATCTGAAAAGCTGAGGGCGGATTCACTGGAAGGTTTTAATATGGCAGCAGATAATCTGATTATCAACCTTAAGGATGAATTGGATCGTTTTAAAGAAAAAATAAAAGAGATGCCCCAGGAATACAACATAGTACATAAAGCAGGCTATACTGGAGGTGGGAGTGTGGGGGGTATATATTCTATAATTTTAGTCATACTCGGAGCTATGGCTTTATGTACACGAAAAGAAAAGTAGGATATAAAGGCCAAGTACTTATTTTATTGGTGGTTGGTTTTTCCATATCAGCATATTTTTCACAGTATCTTACAGGTTTGTTATTATATAACCGTCAGGCAATACTTAATGGTGAAGTGTGGCGGATTTTTACTGCACCGATGGTGCATTTCTCAATAAGCCATATCTTCTGGGATCTTTTAATTTTTACTGTATTCGGGTTTGCTGCAAATGCATCAGGATACCCGCGTTTATGGGTTGTATGTTGCCTTTCAGCCTTTATTTCAGGTCTGCTGTTTTTGATTTTTGACCCTGAGCTTGAGTATTATGGGGGGCTTTCTGGGTTGGCAACAGGAGTAGTTGCCTATTATTGTCTCTGCAATATATTTTGGTCAGATAAGATGAAAAAAATATGGGTATCAATTCTTGTTGTAACCGGGATCAAAATTATTATAGAGATAGTTTTTAAAGATACCATTTTTGTAAAAGCTGATACTATAGACTTCAGGGTCCTCCCATCCGCACACATAGCCGGGTGTCTGGCAGCAGTAATGACACTCATATGGTCCTGCCCTGGTGTCATCTTTATAAAAAGTAAAGTCGGGAAGCATTTTGAAATATCACACATAAAAATAGACGAAACGTTACAAGCAGGCATTGAGTTCGGTAAGAATACCCAAACGATCCGAAAGCGTTAATCAACTGGCAGGTGATGGGTGTCACAGGTGATGTTTATCCAGCCTACACAGTTCACAACTAATATAAGGTTGAAGTTGCGGAATATGGAGAAATGATCATGCTCAGATTGTTAAGATAGATGTCCTCTAATTCAAAGAGAGTTATGATTTTTAGTGTAATTGTCTTTTGCTTTTTTAATATACTCTATTAAAATGTTAAAGGATATTGCATGACACTCTTTTCTAATGAATATCTTTTAGTTCTTCTTTGGAAATATCACAATCTTTCAGAATGCGGTTGGTTCTTCTACCTCAATACAGAGTTCAATTGCCTCTTTGATTCTTTTAATCAATGTATCGATAGACTTTGCCTGTGTATGACATCCGCGAAGAGAGGGTACAGAGGCTACAAAATATCCATCCTCATCTTTTTCGATTAAAACACTGAATTCTTTCATCTCTGAATTTCCTTTCTTTTTTGGCATAAGTATACGGGAACATATCAACCTGGTCAAGGAGAAGAAAATTATTATATGACGACCATAAATATGAACTAAAAGGCAGCAATAGCGAGGCAGTTGGTGGCTTTTATCTTCAACAGCCTTCCAAATTTACATGGGATTATTATACAAATAAAAAGTTTATTTAATTTGTCAAAATGCCGATAAATAGGTAGTGTGTAAAATATGTTGGGTAAGAACATGAAAAAGATTCAAACTGTAAAAGATAAGAATGGTATCTTAATTAATAGTGTGTCAGGAAATATTTCATCAGAAG
>CAZAST010000270.1:0-3084 GCA_964487805.1 uncultured Syntrophaceae bacterium | reverse complement strand
GCACGGATGGCCGTGGAAACCGCTATTTTCCCCCTTTATGAGGTGACCGACGGCGTGCACTATACTATCAACTACACACCCCGCGGGTTCCCGGTCAGCGAGTACCTGAAACTCCAGGGCCGGTTCAGGCATCTGAGCGACAGCGATCTGGAACAGATCCAGGAGATGGTGAACGAGGACTGGCAGATTCTCCTCCGCAAGGCCGGGCATGATGCCTAAGACATCAAAGTGATTCCCGGATTCACGCCGACATTGACAGTATTACCTGACGGTAAATTGCCTCATTTCTATTATCGTATTTTACACCTTCTGGCATCAGTCCATTCAGGATCGAGCTGATCGTCGGCCGGCAACGGTTTGATTCAATACGTGCCTCTGTATTCTCCATTACGTTCACTCATCTGGGGCATCGATATATCCCTGGATTGTGCCCGTCCGGTCAGATCATTTTTGATGGGAGGGATACCCTGTATCAAACAGGCGATCTGCGTGGTCATATCCAGACATCAGTTTCTTCATGCATCGTCCGGGCATCCCACTTTTTTCTCTTTCGAGTACATATACAGGCAAAAACCAGAATGGAACGATTGCGGTTCTCCTGTTCAAGGGATATAGTAAGTCAACAACGAAAAGCCGGGAGAAACGCCTTGGGGTAAGGAATTATTCGAGAGAAAATTATTTCACGGAGGGAGCCGATGAAAGCGGTTAAATGGGTAGCTATCGGTATAATTGCGCTTATCGTTATTGTGATCGGCGCTCTGCTCGTCATCCCCCTGTTCGTGGATATCCAGAGATACAAACCGTATATAGAGCAACAGGTGTCTCAGGCCACGGGTTGTCCCTTTTCCATCGGGGGAGAGCTCAAACTCTCTCTCTTCCCCTCGGCTGGAGTCGCCTTTTCCGATCTTCACCTGGGCAACCCGCCGGGTTTTACGGAAACGGATCTGCTGGCGATCGAATCCTTTGACGTGAAGGTGAAATTCATGCCCCTCCTGTCGAGAGAGGTACATGTCGAACGGTTCGCAGTGGACGGCCTGAAGGCGGCCCTGGAGAAAAACAAGGCGGGAAAAGGGAACTGGGAGGCTGTGGGGAAACCCGCGACCGCGGCTCCGCCGGCAGAGGCAAAACCGGAGAAGCCCGCACCCGGGAGAGGCCCCCTCTCCGGGCTTCCCATCAGAAGCCTTGCCGTCGGTGAGATGAAGGTTTCGAATGCCGACCTGCTGTGGCTCAACCAGACCGAGGGAGAGAGGCGGGAGATCAGAGACCTGATGCTCGAACTCAGGGACGTGTCCTTCGACCGTCCCATCCGGATCATACTCTCAGCAAATCTCGACGGAAACCCCCTCCGGATTGACGGGACCGCGGGACCCCTGGGCGCGGCACTGGGAGGGGAAGGCATTCCTCTGGATATCGCCGTCACGGCATGCAAGGAAGTCGCTCTGAAGGTGAAGGGCACGGTCGGCGACGTGCTGCGGCAGCCGACCTTCGACCTGGCCGTTGAGATTGCCCCCTTTTCACCGCGCAAGCTGGCGGACGCGCTGGGGCGGGAATTCCCCGTGGCTACCGCCGACCCTGCCGCCCTCACAAAGATGGGGCTCAAAGCCAACGTGAAAGGAAATCAGGCGAGCGTGTCCGTGACCAACGGTATCATGGAAGTGGACCAGTCCAGGATTGTCTTTTCGGCGCGCGCGAAGAATTTCGCCAGGCCCGACGTGACCCTCAGGATGAAGATCGACCGGATCGATGTGGACCGATACCTGCCGCCGGCCGCGCCGGAGGAACCGGCCAAGGACACATCTGCTCCCCCGACACCGACCGCTTCAAAGGAGCCAACCGGAAACAAGACCACCCTATCAAAGTCTGCTGACCGGAAAAGGAAAACGGTAGATTACGGGCCGCTCCGGAAGCTGGTGGTAGACGCGGAGCTGCGGGCGGGCGAGGTTAAGGTCATGGGAGCGCGAGCTCAAGACGTGCTCATGAAGGTCAAAGGAAAGGACGGCCTGTTCACCGTGGATCCCCTCGCATTGAAGGCCTACCAGGGAAACATCAACGCGCGGGCGGACCTGGATGTGCGGGCGGACAGACCGAAAGCCGGCGTGAACATCGACATGGACGGGATCATGGCGCGCCCCCTCCTGAACGACCTCATGAAGAAGGATTTTCTGGAGGGAACGGCGCGAGCACAGATCGCCGTCACCATAGAAGGGGATGATCCCGACGCCATCAAGAAAACCCTGAACGGGGAAGGTACGCTTCATGTAACGGACGGGGCCATCGTCGGGATCGACCTCCCCGGTATGGTGCGCAACGTGAAGGCGGCATTCGGGGGGGAGAAACCGGTGGAAAAACCCAAGACCGATTTCAGCGAGCTTGTGGTCCCGTTCACGATCAAAAGCGGCGTCGTGACCACTTCCGGGACGAGGCTGGCCTCCCCACTCCTGCGCGTGGACGCCGCGGGGAGAGCTGATCTGGTTAACGAAAGCCTGGACATGCGCGTGGAGCCCACGGTGGTGGCGACCCTCAAGGGCCAGCAGGACACCAAACAGCGTACCGGTCTCATGATCCCGGTGCTGGTGACGGGGACCTTCTCCTCTCCCCGCTTCGCTCCGGATCTGAAAAGTCTTCTTGAAACGCGGATCAAAGATACGCTGAAGGCGCCGGAGCGGATCACGGACATCCTCAAGGGCGGGAATGCAGGGAAAGAAGCCGCTCCCGCGCTGGATCCGGAGAAGGTTCTGAAGGAAGTCCTCAAGGGACTTTTGGGGGAATAGCCGATTGATCGAGGACGGAGAGGAGGTACTGGTACTATCCGAGGACTTGTTCTCAATCCCCCTTTTGAGGGCATAGGATGGATCGAAGCCACCCGGTGACCGTGTTGCGCTTCATTATCTCGCCGTCGATCTCGCGAAACTGCCGGGCCAGATCATCGGGGTCGGCAAGCCATTCGGCCCGGGTTCTGATACGCCGCCGTCGGTCGAGTTTCTTGACAACGGACGCGGGGTTACCGGCGGCGATCACATTGGCGGGGACATCTTTTGTGACCACCGCGCCCGCGCCGATGATGCTGTTGTCCCCGATGGTCAC
>CAZAST010000269.1:0-3087 GCA_964487805.1 uncultured Syntrophaceae bacterium | reverse complement strand
CTGCTTCACCTCTTCAGCCATTACTGCTCCCTCCTCCGTTCCTGTTTAACATCAAAAGAATATCCACTCGTCTGTTCAACTCCCTGCTCCCGTCGTTCACAACCTCCACGCGGGGCCGCGAATCCGCGTACCCTGCCGCGGAGAGGCGTTCCGGTGAAATCCCTCCCGGGGAGACAAGATACTTGACCACATTCACCGCCCGCGCCACCGACAGCTCCCAGTTGGACGGAAACTGTTCCGTGCTGATGGGGATTTCGTCCGTATTCCCCTCCACCCGTATCCGGCAGTCCGTCTCCTTGAGGATGACGGACAGGGCGTCGAGGGCCGGGATCTTCCCTCCAATCTCGACCTTTCCCGTCTCGAAGAGGAGCTTCTCACCCAGGGAGACGGAAACGCCATCTTTCACCACCCGCGCCTCCATGAAGGGCTCCCCTGACGTGGGGCCCTCATCCGGCGCGACGGCGGTTCCCTTATGGGCCTTTTCAGCGATCATCTGCGCCTCCCGGTTGATGCGCTCCGCCAGGTCCAGCAGTTCCCTCGCGAAGGCCAGCGAGGCCTCATTCACGGGGGCGCCTCTCCCCAGGGGGACAACAAAAGGAGTGAAGACCGTCACCTTTTCCTTCTCGCCCCGTTCCGTCAGATTAAAGACGGAGCGCATGGAAGAGGCCGCTTCCTGCAGCTTGGGCGCATCGAGCTTCGACATGGAAAGGATCAGAACAAAGAAGGTCAAAAGCAGGGTCACCATGTCGTTGAAGGTTAACAGCCACTTTCCTCCCGCTTCTTCAGATTGTCTGGCACCGATCTTCATTCATGACCTCATCATCAACCCGATTGCCGCCCGTCGGGAAACTCAAAGGAAAAAGCGACCCGCCGGTTTTTCTGCCTTCCCTCGGCGGCATCGTTCGGCACGAGGGGCTGATACTGACTGAACCCTTCCGCCGAGAGCCTCTCCGTGGAGATACCTCCCGTTTCGTGGATATACCGCAGGACGTTGACCGCCCGGGTTGTGGACAGCTCCCAGTTTGACGGGAATCGGTCGGTATGTATGGGGACATCATCCGTGTGCCCTTCCACCCGCAAAGAAAAGATCCCCGCCTTCACAATCTTTCCAATCTCGTCCAGGCTGGGGTACGCCTCCTTTTTGATCGCTGCCGCCCCCGACTCGAAAAAGAGATGACTGGGAAAGGTAACCTTGAATCCCCGCGCCGTCCGTTCGATGTAAACCACCGTATCCAGCCCCATCCTCCCCAGGTACGCGGTGAGCGACTGCATGGCTGTCATGATATTCTCCTCACGTTCCGCTGCGTTTTGTCGCGAAAGCCGCATCATGTCGATGCCGGAGAGGGGATTCCCTGCGTCGATTTTGCTCCTTCCATGTTTAAAAAGGGACACCTTCTTCTCCTCCAGGCTTGAATAGGAGACGAGCATGGCGAAGAAGGCCACCAGGATCAGCGCGAGAGAACAGTATATGGTCTGCCATCCCGCGACGGGGGCCTCTCCCTCTTCTCTGCGCGGTTTCGGCTCCTCTTCCATCTCTAGGACGTGCTCTTTCTCTGACCGGGAGATATGAAGGAATGAAGCTTCTCTTCCAGTATCCTCGGGTTGTCGCCGGACTGAACCGACAGAATGCCGTTTATGATCAGTTGCTTGACCGTGAGTTCGGCGGAGCTCCGCGTTTTCAGCTTTCCCGCAGCCGGTAGAAAGACCAGATTCGCCAGGATGACGCCGTAGAAGGTCGTGATCAGGGCGACAGCCATGGCCGGGCCTATGGAGGACGGATCGTCCATCTGCATGAGCATCTTCACCAGCCCGATGAGGGTTCCCATCATCCCCATGGCCGGGGCGAAATTGCCCATGGTCGTGAAGATCTCGGCCCCCACCCGGTGCCGCTCGGCGATGAATTCAAGTTCCGTGTTCAGTATCCGGGAAAGAGCTGACGGTTCAAGCCCGTCTATCATCAGCATGACTCCCTTGGTAAAGAAGGGATCGTTGATCTCCTCCAGTTTATTCTCCAGGGCCAGCACCCCGTCGCGCCTGGCGATGCGTGACATTTCGACGAGCGTTTTGATCGCCTTGTCCGTCCCCAATTCCTTTTGAAAAAAGACATTCTTGGCTATCTTCGCCACCCCGAGGATATCGGACATGGGGTAGTTGATAAGGACGGCCCCGATCGTTCCTCCCACCACAATCATGGCGGAAGGCGCATTCACAAACCATCCCAGTCCCCCGCCCGTCGCCATGGCGCCGACGACAAGCCCGAACCCGACAATTATTCCCAAGACAGTTGATATATCCATAGCAGGCTCATGGCAGAGCAAGGACTGTGCCATCAGTGGCACAAGGCCTTCCCGCTGCTGGAGACCTGCATGGAAGAGAGATTCCGCCACATCCGGAGTCACCGGAGCGCATGAACGTGTGGCAGTTCATGCCCGGCCACTGGAGAGCGGAACATTCTGAAATGACTATTAAAGCGGTGGGGGCGCGTCAATCGGCGCGCCCCCTGTCAGAAAAAGGATTTTGACGATTCGTCAGAAAATTGACAACTATCTCTTGATATTCATCAGTTCTCCCATCATCGTGTCCGTTACGGTCACGATCTTCGCGCTGGCTTGATAGGCCCGCTGCGCCGTGATCATGTTGATGAATTCCGTCGCGATATCCGTATTCGACATCTCCAGCGAGTTGGGGCTGATCTCTCCCATCCCCGCGGATCCGGGGGTATTCGGAACGGCGGCTCCCGATTCCACAGTCGTCGCGAAGAGGTTGTTCCCCATCCGCTTCAACCCATTCGGATTGGCGAAGTCGCTCAGGATGACCTGGGCGATATCTGACGTCTGACCGTTGGTAAAGAATCCGCTGATGGTTCCGTCAGACCCCACCGAGATGGACTTCAGCGAACCGGAGGAGTACCCGTCATGGGTCAGAGTCTTCACCACTGAGGTGCTCGCATACTGTGTTATCGAGTCCGCCGTCGCGCCGGCCAGGTCCCACGATATGACACCGGCGTTCCCGATCGTTGCGCCGGTAATTGAGGGTAGTGTCAGGTCGACGTCGGCAGGGGCCACCTCCGTCTGAGCGATGGTAAAC
>CAZAST010000268.1:2561-3090 GCA_964487805.1 uncultured Syntrophaceae bacterium | reverse complement strand
GGTGGTGCTTGTTGTCTCGGTTCCGGTATACAGCATGGAGAGGCCGGCTGCGTTGTTGCTGCCGGTGCTCGAAAGAGTCAGCATCTGGCCGCTTCCGGCGGCCGTTTCGCCGTTGATGGTACCCGCTACATCGACTCCCCACACCTTTGTTGCGGCGGTTCCGTTCAGTCCCAGCGGATCCCCTCCGTCGCTTTCGGTGGTGATGACGTGACCCGTGCCGTAGGCGTTATGGGTGAGGAGGAGCTTGTTGTCCCCGGTCTTCGATGCGGTGATATCCATCGCGTACCGTCCTTCGGTCACCGTGGCGAGGGTCCCGAAATCAAGCCCGGAAACGGCGGACGTATTCATGTTGAGGGATATCCGGCTGTCCCCGACCTGCTTGTCGGTAATCACGAGCCGATTGCCGTCATCCAGAGAGGCTGTCACTTCGTTATCAAACATGGCCTCGATGCTGTCCAGGAAATCTCCCGCCGTTTGGGTCGTATCGACCGCGTAGCTCCCTGAAACGGCGACGCCGCTCCGCTTGACC
>CAZAST010000268.1:1619-2551 GCA_964487805.1 uncultured Syntrophaceae bacterium | reverse complement strand
GAAGGTGATGATGTCGCCGTCTTCAGCGCCGGTAACGGCGCTCCAGAGGGTCGAAGAGGTATATCCCGTGTCGATATCCCCCCGGATTTGCTCCGTTGTCTCTTTGGCAAACTCCGAGTTCAAGGCGTTGACGACGCCGTCTATGTCCATACCCGCTACATCGACATCCGCCGCCTGCCTGCCTGTGGCAAAATCGGTGATCGTCACGGTCACGCCCGCTCCAATGGTCCCCGCGAGGGAGGTCCCCCCCGTGACCGTTGTCTGCGTGGCCGCCGTGGTGATATTGACGGCATAGCTTCCCCCTTCGGTTTCGTCCGTGTGGCCCACATACTGAAAGAGGGCGCTGGGGGAAGAGCCGTAGGCGGTGAACAGGTTTTTGACGGAGCTGAAATTCGTTTCCAGCGCCTCCGTCAGGTCATCGTCATCGATGGTCATATTGACGCTGTCATCGAGGGTGATCCCGATCAGGGCGAGCCGGTTGTAGCTGCTCGACAGCCCCGCAACGGTCTGCGTGACCGTGCTGATGAGATCCGATTTGACGGAACGGAGCGTCCCGTCACCGAAGAGGACCCCTCCCGTTTTTTCCTCGTCTTCATCGTAACTGAACTGGGTATTGATATAGCTCATGAGGGAATTATAGGCGGTTGCCATCCCCTGGATCTTCGACTTGATGGAGGCGAGGTCCCGCTCTATTTTCAGGGTAACCGTCGTGTCGGCGCTCACCCCGACGAGATTCAGGGTGGCTCCTTCGATGACATCGGTGATGGTATTGGAATCCTTGGTAATGACGGCTCCATCCACGGTGATCCGCGCATCCTCCCCCGCCACGAGCTGCATCTCCCTCCCCTCCGTGATCACGGAGACATCGCCGAAATTCAGCGTTCCCCTCCCTTCGTTGTTCGCCGTGAGGGTCAGGGTGAGGAGACTGTCCC
>CAZAST010000268.1:1337-1609 GCA_964487805.1 uncultured Syntrophaceae bacterium | reverse complement strand
AATGGTTATCTTCCCGCCCGCGATGCTGAGCGTGGCCGTGCGCGAGGTCTCCCCGAAAGCGTCATCACCGGCTCCGCCGTCATGGATCGTGTCGAGGAGGTCCTGCAGCGTATCGGTCGTAGTATCCGTGATCGTGTAGGTGATCGCGCTGACCGTCGTGCCGTCCCCCCGCGTCCCCGCGATCGTGATGGTATCGCCGTTGGAGATGTCGTTGCCGAAGGCTCCCGAGGTGTTGAACTGGAGGGCCGTATTGTTCGGGGTCATGGTGACCG
>CAZAST010000268.1:0-1327 GCA_964487805.1 uncultured Syntrophaceae bacterium | reverse complement strand
CTGGAGGTCCTCGATCACCAGCCGTCCGCTGGAATCGAAGGAGGCGGCGACGGTGCTGGAGTCTCCGTACAGATCCTCCACCCACGCCAGGAACACATCCAGGGTCTCATCCCCCTTCCCCGCCAGGCTGTAGGTGTCGCTGACGGCGTTCCCGTCGTGATCCGTTCCGGTCACGGTAATGCTCTCATCGCCGTCGAAATCGTTGGCGTCCCCCCCCGTATTGATCCAGTTCCACTGAGCGGAAGCCGAAACGGCCCCGCCCCCCTGGGCTGAAATCAGACTGTTTTCCACATCCCCCCGGAGAGAACCGGTAAAGATGTCCGCAAATGTCGTGGCTGCGGTCGCGGCGGCTCCGCCCGCAGCAGAGATGGCATCCCCCGCGCGGACCTCCGCGACGCTCTCGTAGGACCCCTTCTGAATCCCCAGGATCTGGAGGACATTTCCGCTGTCCGTGAAAGAAGTCGTGCCGCTGATGTCGATTCGGTATCGGGTCTCTCCGTCCGCCGTCTCGGACACGACGGAGGCCGATACGCCGGACAGGGCGTCGATATTCTGGGCGATGGTTGTCAGGGACTGGGTGGCCAGGTTGATGACCACATCCTCACCCCCGATCTGAACGGTGGTATCCCCCGGGGCACTGCTCAGCTCCAGAAGGGTCCCCACGGCGGTCGATGAACCGGCGAAAAGAGCGCTCTTGGCGCCGTCGCTGGTGGGCGTCACCGTCTTGACGCCGGAGCCGACGAACCCCATGGCATGCAGGACTCCGTCGGAGGAACCCTCGCGGATGTCGATCCCCTCGTCACCCGTCTCGTCGCTCGTCAGGATCAGGCGGTAATCAGTGGAGGAATGGGTAACAATCGTCGCTGTGACCCCTGATGGATCATCCCCCTCGTTCAGCGCGTTGATCTTTTCCTTGATGTTCGCCAGGGTGTCGGTGGCGGTAATCTGAACCACCTGCCCCGATATCAGGATATCGCCGGAGAGAGACAGGGCCGTGCTGGTGGAGGCGTAACCGGCGGACGAGATCTTCTCCGCCTCGGCGAGATTGTTGACCTGAATATTGTAAGTACCGGCAGAGGCCGTCGATCCGGTTGAAACCGTGAGGAGGCTGGCAGCGGTGGTCGTCGTGTTCGTGGTCGTGGAAGATTTGAAGAGATTGAAGGCCTCCCCGGCGGTCAGCGAGCCGGCCGCCGTCTTGAGGGAGAGGAGCATGGTGTTCACGCTCTGCCATTCGCTCAACTGGTCCTCGTACTCCTGTTTCTGGTCCGTCATGAGATCGACGCGCCGGTACTCGATTTTCATCAGTTCGTCGACCACGCTTCTCCAG
>CAZAST010000267.1:0-3103 GCA_964487805.1 uncultured Syntrophaceae bacterium | reverse complement strand
CTCTGGATGTCGGCCGGGTCGGTTCTGTATATGACGGGGAAGACCAAGTGCACCGATCTGGGCGGGCTCTACAAGACAATGCCCCTGACGCTCATCTGCTGCTGCATAGCAGCAGCTTCGATCTCCGCCTTCCCGCTGACAAGCGGCTTTACGACAAAGACGATGATACTCCACGCCGCCACCAGCCAGCATCTGACCATCATCTACTTCATGCTGGAGGCTGCCTCGGCCGGCGTTTTCCTGCACGCAGGGATCAAATTTCCCTATTTCGTCTTCTTCGCCAAAGACAAAGGGCTCCGGGTGTCGGATCCGAAACCGAACATGCAGTGGGCCATGGTCTTCTTCGCCTTCCTGTGCATCGCCATCGGCGTCTATCCCGAGCCGCTTTACAAAATCCTACCTTACCCCGTTGAATACCACGCCTACACGGGGCTCCACGTGGTGAGGATGCTGCAGCTCCTCTTCTTTTCGGGACTGGCCTTCTTTGTCTTCCTGAAACTCCTGAAACGGACGGAGACGATTACTCTCGATACGGACTGGATATACCGGAAAGGATCGCGACTCGTGGTCTCGGTAGTAACGGGCATCGCCGCCTGGATAGCCCGGGTATTCGATCACCTCTTTATCCAGAGTCTCCCCCGATACCTGGCCGCCTTTGCCAAAAGGCCGATCGGAACATTTGTGGATGCCTTTCGGAGGGCTCAAGGAGAAAAGCCCGGGACACCGGTTTCTGAACCGGAACTGGTCACCATCATCCCCGCCGGCGTTTCCGTTCTTTTTGCCATCGGTTTCCTGTTTGTACTGGCCTTTGCCTTTACAATGCTGTTCAAGTAGCAGCCTCCCATGCCGATACGACACGATACACAAAGCCCGGAGAGAGAATCCTCCCCGGGCTTTTCTTTTCAATAGGGATTGGCGGAATGGTTCGGCTATGTCGGACTGAACAGCCCCTGAGGGCATTGCGATATCTATTATGAAGGAGAATTCCCTGCCGGGTCTCTGCGCCGGACACGGCAAACAACGCGCCACACCGATGAGTTTTTTGTTTGGCAGCCTCTTGTAGCCAAGATCAGATTGCGTTGCAAAAAGTTTCGGCAGTGCTTCCACAGGTGAATTCCATGACATACGGCGTTCAAACCGATTCCCTGACGGTCTCTCCATTCGCGGCACCCACACGACTCACGTGGATTGATACATCTCGAGGCTTATTCATGATCCTGATGGCTTTGGATCACGCCAATTACTTCATCAGGAAAATACATATAGGTGAATTCTGGGGTCTTTCTTTGCCCCAATATCATTCTCCCTTGCATTTTCTGACAAGACTCGTCACCCATTTATGCGCCCCCGGCTTCTTCTTCGTCATGGGAATCAGTATCATTCTTTTTGCCCATTCACGCTACCATATTGGCTGGTCGCGAATACAAGTTTTCAGACATTACGCCATACGCGGGGTCATTTTGATAGTACTACAGCTTTTTCTCGAGGATCCAGCCTGGATGATTGGCAATCTTGGTAATGTCGTACAGATGAACCTTTCTCCGGGAGGAGAAGGAGACGTGTGGTTTCATTTCGGGGTGCTTTCTGCTCTTGGAGGCGCAATGATTGTATGCAGTCTGCTGTTACATTGCCGACCATTTTTTCTTGTTTTGATCAGTCTTGGTGCAATGGCGATTACAGCGGTCAGTATTCCGACACTGGATGTCAATACCCGCTATTCCTTTGTACTTCGCCTCCTCCTTATTCCCGGTCAAACAGATATCATGCAGGTGTTCTATCCTCTGCTCCCCTGGGTCGGCCTCACCACAGCAGGTATGGCATTTGGAAAAGGAATGCTGCACGACAAACATGACCTCGCTCGTCTCTCCCTGATACCGGGAGTACTCCTGATCATCGCATTCGCTTTGTTGAGAGGCACCGGATTGGGCAGTTTTCATAACCCGTCAAATGCTGATTGGATCGCGTTTCTAAATGTCACAAAATATCCCCCGAGTCTGACTTTTATAGCCCTCACAATGGGTGTTAATCTGTGCGTGTTCTCATTCTTCATCAGATGCGGGGACAGGATGAAACCATGGATCAATTATCCGTTACAGATATTTGGGAAGACAGCGTTATTTTTCTATCTTATTCATCTTTATCTCTATGCGTGTATCGGCTTCGTGTTTCCCCACGGGACACATATTGCCGTAATGTTCACCGTATGGATGGTTGGATTGGTTGTGTTGTTTCCTGTGTGTCGATGGTATGCTCATTTCAAGCGGAACACTGCCTCTGATTCTCTTTGGAGATTTCTTTAACAGAATGTTCTGCCCGTTAATCCGGTAGAAGGACTCGAAAGGCAGAGAGAGAACAGAAGCGGGGAATTGAAGAAGCATTACTGAAAAAAGCTCTTCAATATTTAGATCACAGCAGATCAATAACAGTAACCACTTTTGATGGATCGGTGAAATCGGGCATTCCAGCAAGAAAATTATATCAGAAATTTGGTTTCAATGATCTTCAGCCAGGGAATGTAAATCCGGCAGGTATACCAACAGTCATTATGGTTCGTTCAAATAAAGTATGATGACCCTCCACTGCAGCCGACGGTCGGTGGCCACGATTGACCGGCATATTATTTTTCCAACCGTGGTCTTCAGTATTTTCTTTTGATCAAAATCATTTGTTAGTCATGTATACATCCTGAGAGAGAGTAAGGAGGGAGGCACTCTGAGAAGAACGGTACTTTCGATGCCTGACAACTCGTGTGGCACCCTGGGGGCCTTCCGTCAGCGTCTTGAATGATATTTTTACGGACGAAACCGACACGGAAAATGACACGAGAAACAAAAAGGACTTAGAGGATGACCCTAAGTCCTTGAAATCATGGTGGCGGTGCAGGGAATTGAACCCCGGACACTACGGATATGAGCTCCCAAAAGGTCAAACTTCCCTGACAATCGACCACGATAACTTCAACCTTATTGAAGAGTTACTGCAACACGACGCAAGCCGTGTAAACGATCTTCTTCGTCTTATTCTGGGTATTTTGACACGAGATTGGCACGAGAAAAAAGAAGACACCGGCGAGAATGGGCCTCACCCAAGCTCGTCGGAGCTG
>CAZAST010000266.1:0-3108 GCA_964487805.1 uncultured Syntrophaceae bacterium | reverse complement strand
TCCCAGACACGGAACGATCGGGCCGTGTGGATACGGACGTCGCCGGGGTCCAGGCGAAGCATGATTTCGCCCATGGCAATGAGATCGTACTGACAGCTATCCTTCGACTTCATATCAAGAACCGGCATCGGATGTTCTCCTCTTTCTTGTACAGACCGATCATTTTTACGGCATGGGGGAGGCCATGACCGGTCGCCTCCCCACGGATACCTACGGCAATGCCTCACCCGCTTTCCCTGCCAGTTCAACGGCTTCGCGAGCCAGGCGGCTGATCTCCTCGAATTGCCGGTTTGCTATGAGATCCGATTGTGCCATCCAACTCCCGCCGCATGCCAGCACACGGGGATGCGATAGATATTGAAGAACATTGTGGGGGCCGATACCTCCCGTGGGGATAAACCGCATCATTCGATAGGGGGCGCTCACCGCTTCCAGCGTTTTCAAACCGCCGAACGCCTCGGCCGGGAAAAATTTGACGAGCGTCAACCCACACTCATACGCTGTCTGGATGTCTGTGGGAGTGCTGATGCCGGGTGTGACAGGGATGCCGTTGTCAAGGCAGTATTGAACGACTTTCACGCTGAATCCGGGGGACACGATGAAGCAGGCGCCGCAATCCACGGCCCGCTTGACCTGTTCGACAGTCAGAACCGTGCCCGCGCCGACAATCATGTCATCTCGGGAAGCCATTATTTTAATGGCGTCCGCTGCCGCGTCAGTTCGAAAGGTGATTTCCGCGCACGGTAACCCGCCCGTAACCAGGGCGTCCGCCAGATTGGCGGCATGACTGGCATCATGAATAGCGACAACCGGGATGATTCGTAATTTCAAGGCCTCTGCGAACTTCTTCTCCATAAAGACCTCCATCATCTTCCCATACGGGATAACGGAGCCGGTACGCCTGATTATATGATCATCTCATGTGACTGAAAAACTCCCGCCGGCGGGAAGAGGTTGCATGATAGAAATCAGTGCCGTTACCCGGTAAAACCTATTTTCCGTGAAATATGCAAAGCCGCTGCGCAGACCTGATTCTTCAATGAATCTTCAATGGCTTTCAGAGAGACACGAATCGACGGACCGGATATGCTCAAGGCGGCCACAACAGCGCCGTCATCGTTCCGGATGGGGGCAGCCACGCACCTGATTCCGTTTTCGTTTTCCTCGTCATCAATGGCGTACCCGCACAACCTGACCTTGTTTAAATGTTCTTTGAACAGCGAAATATCGGTCATAGTATGTGCGGTGAGCCGGGACATCTTTTTTTCTTTTATTATGAGGTCAAGCTCCTCTTCAGGAAGATACGCGGCCAGGATTTTACCGACGGACGTGCAGTGAAGCGGCATGCGCAACCCAATGCGGGACATCATCTGCAGGCCGCTTTGATTCAACGCTACTTTGTCGATGTAAAGCGCTTCATTCTGATCCAATACCACCAGATGGATTGTTTCACCGGTCTTATTCGCGAGCTCCTGCATCAACGGCCTCGCCTCATTTCGAAAATCAATCTGGGTAATAAGCAGACTGCCGAGTTCCAGAAGCTTGAATCCCAGATGATACTTCTTGGTCGATTTGTCCTGACGGACAAAGTTAAAATAGGCCAAAGATGAAAGTAACCGATGGGTTGACCCTTTGGGGAGGCCAACCTCTTCCGATAATTCTCCAACGCTGATGCCGCGCGAATGCTTTCCCAGCACATCCAGAATGAGAGAAACCCTCTCGATCGTCTGGACAAGATTGCCCGGTTTTTGGTTTTTGCTGGAGCCGGGAACTGCCATTTTCACGCCCTTCCGTTTCGCATTACGAAACTTGATTTCGTATTGAGATATAGTATTCTATCGTTTTTCGTTTTTGTCAAGCCCTATTTACAGAATATAGCGCACCTGTTCCGCCCTGTTTATTACCCGGGGTGCGACAAATTCCTTGACCGGAATACCCTGGAGGGGTATTCTTCCCTCCGATTTCACTACGATCTTGTTTTTTGGTAGCTGTAGCTGTCCGCCCCGCACCTCATACAAGAAGGAGCGCGTATGGTCTGATTGTCAAAAGCCCCGTTACTCGAATCGAGCGATGGGGCTTTTGTGCTTTGTGGTGGGGAATACAATTGTAAAGTGATGCTGGTAGTGTCTTGTTTTCCTTTTCCCCAGTGTTTGTAGCGCCCCTTTTTTCTGGGTTTTGATTGAATGGTCAATATGCTAGAATCTTTCAAAAAAGACCTCTTAAATCTTGGTGATACTGAATTGGTAAATAAATATTACCTTTCAGGAAAAGCTTTTGCTTTTGACGATGATCACCAATATCGTCTTAGACAATCTGTAGCGAATTTCTTTGATATAGATTACAGTCAAACATTTATGGTTGGATCCGCAAAATTAGGTTTTTCGATAAAGCCGGGAAGACGATTCATGCCTTTTTATGATAAGTCAGACATAGATATCGTTTTAGTCTGCACACATTTATTTGAAGAAATGGAGGATATTGGCCAAAAATGCAGGCTTTTAAAACCTATCATTTTCAAGGCTGGATAAGGCCTGACAAACTGCCTTTAGAGCCATCTTTCATTCTTACAAAAAAATGGTGGGGGTTTTTCGAGAATCTTTCTGGTAGTGGGGATTTTGGCCCCTATAAAATCCGAGGAGGCCTTTACCATTCCCGCTACTTCTTCGATGCATATCAGAGAAAATGCTTCGAACAATGCCGAATAGAGGTATAAACAATGAAGACATCAGCAACTAATAGAAAATTAAGGCTGCTTCTCACAGGCATACAAAATGGGGACCTGCTTCCTCGCCCAGAATTTCAACGTCGCCTTGTGTGGTCGAATAAACATAAACTAGCATTTCTTCAAACCGTTCTTGATGGATACCCTTTCCCCGAAATCTATATTGCAGCAGGGGACGTTGATTCCTCCACAGGGGCAGGGAATGAAATGTTGGTTGATGGTCAGCAGAGAATATCAACACTTTATCAATATTTTAAAGCTTCTCCAGATTTAAAACTTGATAGCGAAATTAAGCCATATGTTAATCTCACGGAAAAACAAAAAATCGATTTTTTGGAGTATGAGGTTGTTGTAAGAGATTTGGGAAAGCTTCCAATCTCTCACAT
>CAZAST010000265.1:316-3132 GCA_964487805.1 uncultured Syntrophaceae bacterium | reverse complement strand
CGATTGCAAAGTTTACAACAAACAAAGACGACCCGTGGTGGGATGAAAGCGACCCGAACTCTATTCTTACGGCAAAAAACATAGGGCTTGCAGGACTAGGCGGCTTTGTCATGGGTTCAACACTGACGATGCTTAATACGAATACGGCGTACAAGGACTTCAAGCGGTCAAAGGCATTGTACGAAGAAGTCAAGGATATGCCGCTTAGTCAATTGACGGCAGACATTCAAGCGCAAGGAAAAGAAGCAATACTTTTAGACCTTCAAGAGAGCGCGATGGACAGCAATAATAGGAAGGTTGTCGAGCAGGAAACAAAAAAGAAACTTGTGGAAGCAGACCAGAACAGCCCGATAAGCAATCAAATTGAGCGGCTTCAAAACATATCGGTCAACCTCGATAACAACGTAGCAAGCATTTCTACGCCGCAAGAGGAGGCAACATACAAGGGCGCGAAGTCAATGGTGAATAACTCTCTGCGTTCAGCACAATCCGTCAAGGCAGAAATGAAGCGCGTCGGTTCTCCGTATACTCCGCAACAAATTGAAACGCGGCTTGCTTCCGCAAAGAAGAATCTTGCTCAGGCAGAAACAGACTTGCGCTCTGCTCAAGAAGGCGAACAGGCACAGTTGCGCGAAGATATCGCATACGAACGTGCGCAGATTGACGAGTTACTGGTATACCAAAGCAAGTTCGCGCCCGAGTTCCGCGGGAAAGAAATCTCGATGGACACAAAACGGCAGGTGAACGCACTTCCGAAAGCCGTATCTAAGACCCGTTCGTATGATTACGGCGTGTTCGAAACTGCGCCCGAACAATATTCTATCATGCGCAGACCCATTAAGGGCGACGCGAAAACGTGGAGTATGCTTCCGACTTCTGATGCACGGGCAAAAACGTTTAACACCCTTGAAGAAGCAACAAGGGCGCTTGGTGTGCCGATGCCTGTTGTTGCCCCGCCTGTGATTGAAACCGAGCAAATGACTTACGAGCAAGCGCAAGCGGCTCAGTCCGAAGCGTTGTCAAAAGAATCGCAGAGGGCGCATCCTCGCATGGGCGTTGAAAATATCCTCGAACCGTCTATGAGACAGTTTATAAATGAGCAAGGCGCTTCAAAAACAAAGGGCAAAGGATATAAGGGCACACAATCAGAAGAAACGATAAAAAGGATTGAAGCGGCAAGAATGCCCGCGAAGAACCCGAAACTATTGAGAAACAAAATTAGCGAGTTTTTTAGAAGCCCTGAATATCGCGCCGAGATTATTAAAAAAGCGCGAATCATTTCTACGTATGGCGCCGTTCCGCTTGGACGAGAGTTCGGAGACGTTCTGCGGACGTGGCGTAACCTTCAAAAATCAAATGGGCTTGCAAGCGCAGAGGCGTCTAAGATTGTTGAAACAATCTACAGTCAAGTAGCGCCCGAAAAACTCGACTTGTTTTTCGACGCGATTCTTTATGCAGACATCGCGGAAGATATTGAACTAGGCACGTTTACGTCTGGACGATTCGGGATCGAAACGAAAGGCGAGGCGCTTGCCACGTATGCCGCGATACAAAAAGAAATGCAGAAGCCCGAAAACGCAATGCTTGTAAAGTTAATCGAAGTCAGAAAGACTCAGATGGACAAGGTTCGAGACGAGTTGATTGCCCTTGCCCGCGCCGTAGGGCTTGACTTTAGTTATATTAAAAACAGGCGTTACGACTATGTGTATCATGCGATACTGGAATTCAACCCTGAATTTACAGGAATGGACAGCGAAGCGTTTAAGAAAAAATCGTTTATTGGATATAAGGAAAGAACGGGTTCAGATAAAGATTATGTTTCCAACCCGTTCTACGCAGACTGGATGATTCTGTTCAACATGAACAAGAATATGTTTTACCTTGATTTGTATAAGTCTATAAAGAAGTATGACGTTTCAAAGGAGTACGGCAAAGACGAACATGGAAACTTTGTCGTTCCCGAAGGATACGACCTGCTTGACCCGTCTTGTTTCAGGATTAAACAGTTCGACGAACAATCGGTATCGAAGATGATAACGAAGGCATACGAGCAAATCGCCAAAGAGAATGTCCTTGCAGACAGCGCACGCGGGCGGGAAATCATGGCGACGTGGGAGAAAAGAGCAGACCGTGTTACGCTTGTTGTTCCCGCTGAGATTGTAACGGCAATCAACAAAGAGTTTGCTCCGCGTAAGTCCGAGGGAACGATAAGCAGGACTGCACGATGGTTTACAAAAAAGTGGAAGTATATGCAAATCAGGCTTCCGCATCGCGTTATCAAATATAACATTCGGAACATGACGGGCGACTTTGATGCCGTCTTTGCGGGGAACATGAGCGTCCTCAAGCCGTCTAATCTTTTCCCTGCGATTAGCGAGTTAGGGAACTACTTCGTGAAAGGCGCAATTACAAACCCGCTTTTACACGAGTATATACGCCGTAGTGGATTAACGTCTTCGCAGACTCTTACTGAAATGAACGAGTTGATGAGTATTGCAAAGGTTCAATTCAAGAAAGAAAACAATGCGACAAAGGCGGCAAAGTTTATTTGGAAGGAAGTTCTTACGCTCGATAAGTTCACCGATTTCCGCGAACAAATTCTTCGGTATGCCGCGTTCAAGTCGTGGGTAGCAGAACAGCAATCTACCCCGAACAACCTGCCGAATAACTATGGCGCGTCCTACAAGGCAGAAATCGACTCGATTGAGAACATATATGATAGGTCGGTCAAACTTTCAAACGACCTGCTCGGCGCGTATGATGATGTTGGCGCGGTCGGAACATATCTTTCCGACCACATATTCCCGTTCCTTCGG
>CAZAST010000265.1:0-306 GCA_964487805.1 uncultured Syntrophaceae bacterium | reverse complement strand
ATACATTAAACTATATGAGAACGCAATGTTTAACAACGGGAAGAACGATGCAACTCAGCAAGCGAATGCCGTTTTGAAAAAACTTGGACGCACAGGACGGATAACAGGCATTGCGACTTTTAAGGTAGCAAAACTTACTGCGAAAATCGCCGCGGGGATGTTTGCATATTCACTATTAAATAATCTCTTTGCAGGCGACGAGGAAGACGAACTCCCTGATTATGTTAAAGAAACTCCGCATATTACAATCCCGAGAGTCCTTACCCGATGGACAGGAACAGAAAAAATATACTACATTGCAGGGCT
>CAZAST010000264.1:0-3132 GCA_964487805.1 uncultured Syntrophaceae bacterium | reverse complement strand
TCGTTTGTTTACCCCGCTTTTCCTCGACTGGATAACCGCCATGGACAGCAGGTCATCCCACCACGCTGCGCCATGCGTTTCCCCCGCTGGTTGACCGGGGCGTCTCGTCCTTGAGATATTCAGCGATAATGGCCTTCAGTTTCGCCGAGTCCGGCCGGTAGGCGGAGGATGTGGCCCCCCCCAGAACCTCGCCGATCAGTTCATCCCAGCTCTTCGATCCCTTCAGGCGAAGAAGCCTTCCCACGGTCCGCGCAAGGGCGTCGCGGTCACCCTGCCGCGCGTAAAGTTCGACAAGTGCCAGGTTCCCTTCCATATCATCGGGGTGTTTCTCTCCATACCGGCTCCAGTAGAAGATCGCCGCCCTATACATCCCTTTTTTGCGGAAGGCCTCACCCAGCACGCAGAAGGCATTCGACAGCTCCGGATCGAGAGCGAGGGCGCGGCGGGCCATACTGATTGCTTCTTCGTATTTTCCTTCCCTGAGCAGTATATACCCCAGGGTGTGATGGAAACGGGCATTGTCCGGCCACGACGACAGGGCTGCCATGATCGTCTCCTTCGCGCCCGTCATGTCGCCTTTCTGGATGAGGCAGGCGGCGTAATCGTGATGGGCGGGCCAGTATCCCGGATAGGCCGCCATAGCGGACCGGAAGAGATCCAGGGCCTGCTCGGGGTCCCCCCTCACATGAAAATGATACATGCCGAGATTGTACAGGTTCACCCCCCGGTTGGAACGGTTGGTCTGCCGGTCGAGGACGAGGGCCGTGGAGTACGCCTCATAGGCCTTGTCGTAGCGGCCCAGGTTCCAGTACGCGGCCCCCAGATTGTTGTGAGGGCGGCTGAGGGCGGGAGTCTTTTCCACATTGTCGAACCAGAGGAACAGTGGTTGTTCGAAGAGGGCGTTGCGGACGAAGACGGTGTGCCCCTGCGACGAGAGGAGAAAAATGACGAGGGCGGTGACGGTCCATTGGAGCGCCTTTTTATACGAGAAATACTCTATGACCGAAAGGGTGAAGGCGGCTACAGGGACGAAGAAGAGCATGGACGGGATATAGTTCCGGTGTTCATAGATCAATTCGAGGGGGAGAATGGAGCCTTCGATCAGGTGATTCAGAAAAAAGAAGAGGACACAGAAAGAGAGGAGAGGCCTTCTCCGTGCCAGATACAGGGCGATGCCGATCAGGATCAGGATGAGGGCGATGGATGGAAGGGTGGTCCAGGGGGTAAAAAGCGACCGTGACAGTTCGATATCGTGGAGCAGCATGAGCCGGGAGCTGACCGGATAGAGGAGGAGGGTGATGTAGAGGATGATGATCCGCGGTTCCGTAAGAAGCCGTTCCGTCAGGGTAAAGGGTCTGTTCTCGTAGCCGGAGAGGAGGGTCGTCACGTCCCGGTAGACGAGACCGATCAGGCAGACGAGAAGAACCACCGGGACGGCGATCTTGATATTCTTTGTGATATTCTCCCGCGTCGCCCCCTGTATCAGGAGAAGATCGAAGAGCCAGAGGGAGACGGGCAGCATGGCCACATTTTCCTTGGTGGCGAACCCGGCCAGGGCCGCAAGAACGCACAGCCTCCCCGGGGGGACAGACTGCCGCGGCGATCCGGCGGTCCTCGCCTTCAGATAGAAATAGAGGGCCATGATATAGAACAGCCCCCCCATGCTCGCCATCCGCTGGACAATGTAGGTCACGGCGGTTACCTGCACCGGGCTGGCGGCCCAGAAGAACGCGGCCAGCAGGGCGATTCCATAGGAGGCGGGGCCGTAACGGTCCCGCACCGCGGGAAGCCGGAGCGTGTTGTACAGGAAGAGGAAGAGAAAAACGGCCGTGAGGTAATGGATGATGAAGTTGACCCGGTGGTACCCGGCCGGGTCGAGGCCGCCGAAATGGTAGTTCAGTGCGAAGGTGAGGTATGCCAGGGGGCGGGAGATGCGGTCGCTCCCCGGCGCGTGAAGGGCCCTTGAGATTCCGTCCCAGTCGAGGACTCTGAGGGCGATGTTTCGGTTTTCGACGATATTGGGCGTGTCGTCGAACTGCCACGCGCCGCGAAAACTGTTCGCGTAGATGACCAGCAGAAACACAAACAGGGCGATGCAGACAAAGGCGTAGCGCCGTCCGTCGGGAAAGCGGCGCTCCGTATGCAGATCGAATCCGTTTGCCCTCGTGATCATTCCTTTGTTCCTGTCAATTCCCGGGTCAGGATGTAACTGAAGATCGGGCCCAGGGTAAAGATGGGGATGAGGGACGCCGCCCTGATGAGGAGCGACGCCATGAGACCGGCCCCGGCGCCGATCCCCGCTATCCCGGCGCCGAGCATGACCGCGCCCTCGAAGACCCCCAGATTGCTGGGGGTTATCCTCACGATGATAAAGAAGATCGAAAAGAGGCTTATGAGAAACACCCCGTCCACCGGCACGGACGCGCCGTAGAGCCCGGCGAAGGCCAGCCAGAAGGATATGCCGTTCATCAAAAGACCGGCGAGGGCCCACAGGGCGAGCCGGGCCAGGAGACGGTAATCGCCCTTGATGGCATCCCATCCTTCGAGGGAGCTGTTGACGGCCGCCGACAGCCTGCCGGTGCCGGGGACCCTGACGGTGGGGAGCAGGAGGAGGCCGGAAACGCCGATGGTGATCGCCGTGAAGAGGGCCTTGAACTCCCAGTGGCTCCCCGCTCCCCGGGGGGTCGCGATGAGGATGACGACGCCCGCCAGGGCGGCGACCCAGAAGAGGATGAAGAGGCTCACCCCGAGGACCGATACAAACCGCGCGTAGGGGAACCGGTGCCGGTATTTCAGATAGGTCGCCCGGGCGAGCATCCCTCCCGAAAAGGGGGTGACGTAATTGCCCATGGCCGTGACGAAGGGGAGGCCGATCCACTCCTTCGGGGTCAGGATAACGCCGAATTTTGACGCGGCGTCGCGGAGCGTGAGGCCGTTCAGGATGAGAAACACGATTCTGCTCGCCGCCAGCCAGACGAGGACGGCGGGGCTGATATCCTTCAAGGGGTGCAGGGCGGCGGGGTGATGGCGCAGAAAGAGGATCGCCAGGACCGCGAAGATCGCCGTCACGGCGAGCGGCCAGATCCGTTTCATCTTCATCGGCGCGAACCCCCGCCCCTCAGGGTCATGGCC
>CAZAST010000263.1:0-3132 GCA_964487805.1 uncultured Syntrophaceae bacterium | reverse complement strand
TCAAACTCATTCACATAGAAGGGAATTACACCCGCGGACTCAGTGCCGACATAGAGGGGTATGGGTCGGTGAACGACGCAAACAAACCCTTTTCGATGAAGACCCCTGCCCGTGTCTCAATCAAGAAGGATCACTTCCTTTGCGGGACATTCAACATCGCTTTCAGCACAAGAACCCCGACCGGATATTCGGTTGCCCCCATCCCCACCATTGTTTTTTTTACGGTCAGGATCAACGGTAAAGAGAAATACTTTCCCAATGGAACCCACGTGGATATTGTCAGGGGGGATCTCATCGAACTGGTGGATGCAGTTACCAGTCCCCTTTCCCTTTCTGGTGTTATCTGTAATTTCAAAGGGTTTGTGGGGAACAAGCAGGACAATACCGGAGAAGACAGGGGGTACGTTATAGACACGGCAACGGATCTCTGGGAACGGTATTCTCTGTACAAAAAAGGTCGGGTGTATCAGGTTGTCGTTTCTGAGCAGAGCAACAATATCATTGGACACCTCTTCTTCGACATACATCCCCCCCTCTTTGAGTATATGGTATTGTCTCTCAACGGGACTGATAAGCGATGGGTTTCCGGCAACGAATCGATACGGCTGAAGCTGAGCGACTCCATGAAAATCGTAGATATCAAGAGCAACGTGGCTGCTGACGAACTCGATATGTGTATCACGGGCAGGAATGGTTCCGTTCCGATACGTGTGGGACAATCGGTAACCGGCGCCGAGCTTGTTCTCCTTCTTGAAGAACAGTCCGGCGGATGTGGCATTCGGATCGTTCGTGATAAAATCTTCCTTGCCTTGCTTCCGGTTAGCGTTGTAGGTTACAGTCCAAAGTCGGTCGAAACGGGCCACACAAAAGGCAACCAAGGAGAACAACGGTGAAGGAAAAAGACGTCTCCATTATCAATAAGGGATGCACGCTCAGCGGGACTTTTGACTTTAAAGGATATCTTATTGTTGCGGGGACGATGGAGGGTGTCCTACATGCCGAGTCTGTCATTACGGAAGAGGGAAGTACGGTGAAGGCAGACATTACCGCGAAACATCTTACCATAGCCGGTATCTTTGAAGGAAATCTTGCCGTTACGGGGGTATTGACCCTCCTCGGCACCGCTCATGTCCGGGCCTCTATCCAATGTGGCAAGCTGGTTGTGGAAGAAGGGGGTATCCTGAATGGGAAGATCATCCCTCCTGCCGGCCCCAATCTCGCCTTCGACGAAAACAGTATCTGATAATCCGTATTGTATGGAATCCGTTTCTGATGGTGGCAACCGGTTTCGGCTTTCAGGGGGAACCCCGGAGCATGCCCGTTGTTATGCTTCTGCGGTCAGTCTGAGTGATCCTGCGGCCAGATGGGCTCTCCGGGTCGGTTCGGGTACCCGGTACCCCCTGCAACTCGAGAGGGTTATATCAATGGCCCTGTCCAACCCGACCCTGTGTCCCTGCGACACGAAAATCGGTTTCACGTTTTTCTTTGTTCTCAGGGCAACGCCGACAATCGAGCCCTCATAGGCAAGAGGGGAATAATCCCCCGGCTCATTCCCCGGTTCCTCGTATGATCCCACCAGTCGCGTCTTTCCACATCCTATGGACGGTATTTCGAGAAAGAGTCCCATATGAGAGGCCAGCCCGATCCCCCGCGGGTGGGCGATCCCCTGACCGTCAAAGATGATGACATCGGGAGAAGAGTTCAATTTTCGGAATGCCTCCAGGAGCACTGGCCCCTCCCTGAAGGTAAGAAGCCCCGGAATGTATGGGAAATCGGCTGTTCCGCTGGATGACGATTGTTCAACGACTTCCATGGTTAGAAAATCGAGAACCACAATGGCCGCGAAGAACGTGTTACTCTTTTTTGAATATGAAATATCGGCGCCGGCTATTGTCCGTATGTTGATGGGAATGTTCCTGTCATGGAGGATGAGCCGTTTCCTGAGATCCGTCTGCAGCTCTCTGGCTCTGTCATAGCTTACGTTCCATTCGTGCAGTTTTCCTATCTTCATCTCTTGATCACGGGGATCTCCGGAATCGAGTCCGCCGCATGGGATGCCAGTATTTTTCTGGCCTTTTCGATATCCTTTTTTATCTGCCGACCCAGCTCTTCAGGGTTTCTGAATCTTCTCTCATCCCGCAGGCGGTCTATGAAGAATACGGTGATGTATTTTTCATATATATCCCCTTCAAACTCAAGAAGATGGACCTCGGCCGATGTCTCTTCATTCCCAAAGGTGGGATTATTCCCGATATTAATAACTCCGTTGTGTCTCGCTCCCTCAAGTCCAGCGATAACGGCATAGACGCCGGTCGCGGGAATAACTTTTTCAGACCGTATGTTCGCGGTTGGATAGCCCATACCGGTGCCGCGCCGATAGCCTTTTACGACAGTACCGCTCACGCTGTAAGGTCTTCCCAGCATCTCCGCCGCCAGGCCGACGTTTCCCGCGAGTATTGAAAGGCGTATATTGGTGCTGCTGGCGATCATGCCGCCTGTTTCCACGACACCGATCTCTTCCACCTGGAAACCGAGCCTTCTGCCGGACTTCGTGAGAAATTGAGCGTTTCCCGCCTTCCCCTTGCCGAATGCGTAGTCATAGCCGACGAACAGTTTGCTGAGACGCAGTTTCTTCCACAGGATACCCTCCACAAAATCTTCGGCGGTTACATCGGCGAATTCGGTGGAAAAGCTGATCAGAATGACCGCGTCCACACCGCAGGATTCGATGAGATTCAGTTTTTCCTGCAGGGGGGTAAGGAGAAAGAATGGTCTCTTCTCCGGGTGCATGATCTTCTGGGGGTGGGGGTCAAAAGTAATAACAACTGATTTTTTGTGTGTTTCTTCCGCCTGGCGCACGACCTTTTTGAATATTTCCTGGTGTCCAAGATGTACCCCGTCAAAATTGCCTATGGTAACGATGGCGCCTGTCAGATCTTTGGGAATATGATCAACATCTCGTATGGTTTTCATGGCACATCCGATTGGATTTCATAAGCGTAGTCGCACCGTTCTGCGAGAAGCACCATAGCATGTATTGCGTTATTTTCAAGGGTAATTTCTCTTGACAACGAAGGGGCTCATCAGTATAAGCCTTCGGTATATTGTTGTGCCGAAGTGGCGGAATTGGTA
>CAZAST010000262.1:2708-3147 GCA_964487805.1 uncultured Syntrophaceae bacterium | reverse complement strand
CGGCCTCACCAGAAGCCAGCTTATGAGGAATCTCATTGTCTCGGGGATCGATGATATCAAGCTGCTCAATAAGCTCGGTATCATGCAGACGGTCAATCTCGGCAAAACGCTCATGGAAAAGACCATTCACCTGGTCAAGTCAAAGAAGATGGATATCAACAAAGAGGGGGAAGTGGAGATAAAGGAATAACCAAAAAGGCGACCCGGATTATGCGCCAACATAACCCGGGCCGGTACGTTCCAAGAAGTCATCGCGGCTAACGAGCTTTTATCAGAACGCACGTGTATTATAACATTATGCATGCGTCTGTCAAATGACCTTCCTTGGAACGACCACGGGAGGTTTTTTTATGATGAGACGCATCGATCAGTCTGAAACAGAAAAACATATCCAGTGCGGGGATCATACAGGGGGAGGAGCGAACCGCAGAGAGAGAGC
>CAZAST010000262.1:0-2698 GCA_964487805.1 uncultured Syntrophaceae bacterium | reverse complement strand
GGGTCCACGGTCCAAGAAGTCATCGCACCAACGAGCTTTTATCAGAACGTAACTGTATTATAACATTCTGCATGCGTCTGTCAAATGACCTTCCTTGGAACGACCACGGGAGGTTTTTATGTTTATGATGAGACGCATTGGTAAACCTGAATCACAAAACCATATTCTCTGTGGGGATCATGAAGGGGGAGGAGCGAACCGCAGAGAGAGAGCGAGCTGCCCCGATCCCGACCGAGAATCCGTCACCGCTGAAGAGTATATAGCAGCGTACAACTACAAAACCGATCCCTCCATCCGTCGTGATCTTCTCGAGAAACTGAGGAAAGAACATCCGGAGATTTCCATTCTCAGGATTCGCCGTTATCCCCTCTACAATCCGAATCTGACCTTCTACCGACTTGATAAGAAGAAAATATTCAGAGGAGGGATCCCCCATGCCTGAGAACCCCTCCGGGAAGAAATTGAAGGGAACTGAGCGGGTGTCCCCTGCTTGTATAAGGGACATATTTTTACATAGCACACCAGATCGCATAAAAAAATGGATGGATCGTTTTGAAAAAACAGGGGCGCGGAATGACGATAACTGCACGGAATATCTTAAAGTCTATTCCAACATGACGGAGATAAAGCCAAAGAACAGGCCGAAGGGCGCTTCTTCGAAAAAGGGCGGCGGCACAAAGAGGGAAATTACCGAATTCAGCCGGAAGTCCCGACGGAATTTTATCAAGTTTCTGTGCAAAATAGATGAGCCCGTGGAGCTCTGGCAAGACTTCACCTTTGCCGATGATATCATGGCCGGCAAAGGCATCATACAGCGAAGGAATATTTCAAACAGGACATTAAACCGGTTTCGCCGGATAGTAAGGGAACGATACCCTACCCTGTGGATGATCTACAAGCGGGAATGGCAGTCACGCAAATCGGGAAGCCTGTCCGGGGAACACATCCCCCATTTTCATATGTTCATTGCCGAACGGAACCGGCCCGAAGATTTTGACTATCTGTCTCTGGCCCGTGATCTGGCCGTCCTCTGGGTGCAATGCACACAGACCGAAGAACGGGACAAGGCCCTTCGTGTGGCCTGTCATTCCAAGAGTTACCGCCTGATCGAGAGCCAGAAACAGGCCATGATCTACGCCTCAAAGTACGTCGTCAAGAGCGATGCCTTTCACACCGACGAAAGCATCGGCAGGAGCTGGGGCACGATCGGAGATATCAGGATCGGAACGCCGAAGATCGTTGAGCTGACCCCTGATGAAGCGACGCGCTACAAACGGGTGGTCCGGAAAACCATCAACAAACGTAAAAAAGGGCTCAAGAAAAGTCTGAGCAGGCCTGAGACGGCGACCTTCGTCATAATCAAGGGAGAAACCACGGACATCATCTTGAAGTATGTCAATGATGTCCTTGAATGGGAATGCCGCTCATTCTTCGCAGAGGTGGCCTAAATTGAAAGATTCCTCCCGATATGATACTCAGCCCTTAAACAAGAAGGGTGAGGTCTGTATGAAGGGCTCTATCCAATTTAGAAAAGATAGGGGATATTATTACGTCGCATGGGAAGACAACGGCAAGCGTTATAAGGTTTACAAATACAACGGAGAATTTCTCTACCATAAGAAGATGGCTGAAAAGCTTCTGGCCTGTATGCAGGCGGATGTTGAGAAGGGCATCTTCCGTATTGAAAAGTATACAAAAGAAGTTCCGACCAATGTTATTCCGTACCTTGAAGAGTGGGCAGAGGAAGAAAAGCCCCACCTGTCACCCGCCACATATAAAGATTACATCAATTCAATACGGAATCATTTGATTCCGTGGTTTGAAGAAAACCCAGTCCAGCTTCATGAAATTCAATATGATGTGTTGTGTCGCCTCTTGGGAAGTATCAAACGATCCGGCAAAGGCAAAATGAACGTTATGTACTGCCTTCACAAATGCCTTGACTTTGCATGGAAGTCCGGCCGTATTCCGGCAATGCCTCCTTTCCCTGAAAAGAACAAGTACGGGATCGTGAACCCGCTTATCACGTGGTTGCCGGAAGCAAGGCAAAACAAAATCATTGAAGCGATCCCGGAAGAGCATCAACCAATATTCTGGTGGCTGAAATACCATGCACGCAGACCGTCAGAAGCCATGGCCTTATACAAAGAGGATTACAGCAAAGACATTGATGCTTTTATCATAAGGCGAACTTTTTCAAGTAAACAACTTGTTAATTATACAAAAACGCACAAGCAACACGTTATCCCCTGTCATTCCGAATTTAAAAAGATTATGGCGAAGATGCCTACCACATTCGGACCGTTCTTTTTTATGAATACGAAGGGACGGTTAAAGGGTCAACATTATCAACATGATTATCTGGTGGATTTATGGAATGCGGCATGTCGAGCAGTGGGTGAGGATATACGAATGTACGCAGGCCTCAAGCATTCAACATGCTCTCAGTATATCAACGAAAGAGGTCTCAGCGTTGATGAATTACAGATGATAACGGAGCATGCGAGAAGGGACAGCGTTTTAAAATACGCAGATGTTCAGATCGAAGCAAAGCGCAGGCTCATGGAACGGAAGGTTATTGGCTTTCCGGGGGACAACTGGGGGACGCATTTTGACAAGGCGGAGTCAATAAATTCAGATAGTTATGGCGGAAGTGCATGGGAATCGAACCCACCTGGGACGGTTCTAGCGCCCCACA
>CAZAST010000261.1:0-3151 GCA_964487805.1 uncultured Syntrophaceae bacterium | reverse complement strand
TAAACATGACCCGTTTCTTTTCCATAAGTTATACTCCTTGTCCCCGGAACCACCGGGTGGTGTTATTGGCGATACGTACCAGCATGAGCATGACCGGCACTTCAACAAGAACCCCGACGATGGTCGCGAGAACCACCGGCGAGTTGGATCCGAACAGGGAAATGGCCACCGCGACCGCGAGCTCGAAAAAGTTCGACGCACCGATCATACCGGCAGGCGCCGCGATATCGTGCGGCAGTTTGAGCAAGCGTGACGCAAAATACGCGACGAAGAAGATGAAAAACGTCTGGATCGTCAGCGGTACGGCAATAAGCAGAATATGCAGGGGGTTTTCCAGAATCACCGAGCCCTGGAAGGAAAAGATGATGACCAGGGTAAGCAGCAAACCCGATATGGTAACCCCTGAAAATTTCGGGATGAAGGTATTGGTAAACCAGGGCTCGCCATGGCGGCCAATAAGGAAGCGGCGAGTGAGCACCCCGGCAGAAAGCGGAATAACAACAAACAAGACAACCGAAAGAATCAGTGTCCCCCAGGGAATGGTCACCCCGCCAATACCGAGAAGGAAGGCTACAATGGGGGTAAAGGCCACGAGTATGATGAGATCATTGGTGGCAACCTGTACTACCGTGTACGCAGGATTCCCCTTTGTCAGGTGGCTCCAGACAAACACCATGGCGGTACAGGGCGCGGCGCCAAGAAGAATGGCACCGGCAAGATAATCCCGGGCCAGTTCCTGCGGAATGATTGCCTTGAATACTATATAGAAGAAAAATGCCGCGATCGCGTACATCGTAAAAGGTTTGATGAGCCAGTTGGTTATCCAGGTTACATACAAACCCTTTGGACTCTTGCCGACATTCCGTATACTGGTAAAGTCTACCTTGAGCATCATGGGGTAAATCATAAGCCAGATGAGTATCGCTATGGGTATGGATACCCGCTCGTACTCAAACCGGGAAAGGAATTCCGGAATCACCGGAAGAAACTGACCGATGAGAACTCCGGCAATCATGCAAAGAATCACCCAGATAGTCAGATATCGCTCAAAAAATCCGATACCGGCGGTTTCGGTGCTTTTGTTCGTCATGTACATGTACTCTTCTTCCTGCAAAGACATAGTTCGCTTTCATGTGAAATAGTGTGAACAAACTGTTCAAGAACGGTGAATTCGTCCCGGTTCAGTGAGTAACGTGTCCACTTCCCCTCGGGACGGGCACTAACAAGACCCGAATCGACGAGTATCCCCAGATGATGCGAAAGAGTCGGTTGGGAGAGGTCAAAATAGTCAAGCAATTCACAGGCGCAGACCTCTCCGCACGACAGAATGTGCACAATTTTACTCCGGGTTTCGTCGGCCAGCGCCTTGAACAAGGCCGAGCCCCGTACAAAATTCAGTTCCATACGCTTCCTCATATCGACTAACTTCTATATATAATAGTACTGCCCATATTGATATTTGTCAATATATAGAATTAATCAACAATTTATCCCGGTATCACTGGACAGATTCAGGAACTTGGGCGCATACTGATTGCCATGGCACGCGTTGTTTCTCACGGCTACAAACCCGACGCACCGGTAATCGGATTACTGATAAACCAAATTGAAGGACGATACCAGTCGCTCATCCGGCGCGGTCTGGCGGATCTTGCCCGGGAGACCGGGGTGTACCTGAAAATTTATGTAGGCCGCTCGCTTGGCTCCCCCTACGGAAACGAAGACCTCTTTAACCGGATATACGCACTTGCCGGCGGATCAACTCATGAGGAGCGCCCGGACGGACTCATTGTTACCGCCGGGTCGATCGGCAGTTTCCTTGAACCTGACGAAAACACTGCCTTCCTCGCATCTTTCAATTCTGTCCCCCTTGTAACAATCGGTATGACCCTTCCGGGCTATCCGAGCGTCGAAACCGACAATACCGGCGGCATGATCGCTCTTACGGAGCATCTCGTCCACGCCCACGGTTTTACCCGTTTTGCCTTTCTCACGGGTCCGGATCATAGTCCGGACGCGGCCGCCCGCCTGACTGTCTGGAATGAAACCCTTGAGAGGCGCGGGATACCGGAAGAACGGCGGATGGTCTATCCGGGAGATCTGAGCTATGGATCCGGGCAGGCCCTTGCGGCACGCTTTGGATCCGGCTCGCGTATTCCCTTCGATGTCCTCTCCTGTGCCAACGACGACATGGCGCTCGGCTTCGTGCAGACCATGGGGAGACTGGGCTTCCGCTGTCCGCAGGACTATGCCGTAACCGGCTTCGACGATATTCAGGAAGCCGGATTCCTCTCTCCACTCATGACAACGGTACATCAACCCCTCTATGAACAGGCATACACCGCCGGGCTCAAACTGCTCACGTTACTCGGCTGGACTGATCTTCCCCATACTCCGGAAGACCGTCTCGGCTGTGTCCCGGTCATCCGGGAGTCGTGTGGATGTACCGACATTCCCCTGATTACCGCAACCAACGGACCGGAGGAAGCGCGGCTTCCGCTCCCTGCGGCAGTGAAGGAACAAACCGCGGAAGCCGTTACCTCGCTTGCAAGCGCCGCGGTGCTCGACTTGCGGAAATTCGTGGACCGCCCGCTCTTTCTGCAGGTATTGTCCGGTCTCCTCGATCTTACCGGCGATTGGGAAGATTTTTCCAACCGCTGGCATATCATTCTTTCAGAAGTTCGCCGGATCAGTACCACAGAAGGCGGAGACCTCCGTTCCCTGCGATATATGGAGGATCTCTTCGCGAGCGCTTTTGCCCTGCTGACGCGAAAATCAACCGAACACCACGCGCGAGAACTGTCCATCCTGCGCGATACCCTTCATCTCTTCCGGGAGCTCTCGCTCGAACTCGCTCCCGTTACCGATGAGAAAACACTCATACAGATACTGACGAAAAACGCTCCGCTTGCCGGCTGTACCCGGGTCATTCTCGCACTTCACCGCCCTGATCCCAAAAATCCGGACCGGGCGGAAGAAGACGGATTTTATAACGATGTGGAACTCATCCCCTGTCTCGATACTCCGGGCGGAACCGATTCGGTACGCATGCCGCTTCTGGGACTAACACAGTCCTACGGCTACATCATCCTTGAAGGAACCGGACTCGATGCCCTCGTCTTTGAATCGCTCCGCGATCAGGTCTCGCAGA
>CAZAST010000260.1:0-3152 GCA_964487805.1 uncultured Syntrophaceae bacterium | reverse complement strand
AAATTGTATGACCCTGACATAAAAACCGCGCTATCACAGTGATCTGACCAATGCGGGGCAGTTCTCTCAAGAATACGAGACGCTTTGACGCGCAAAACAGCCGTTCAAGCAAAGAAAAACCGCTCCATCCCGTCTCCACACGAGGCAAATGGCATCCTGCAGACGATTCGCTTGACTTTTCACGAAACCGTCATATATGGAAAGCTTCTCTTACCCGGAGCGGTGCCATTACCATGAAAACATCGATCCTTATACGGAAATCGGCGGGATGGCTCAAGCTCTCGCGGCCCGCCTTTCACTCCGTTGGGCTATTCCCGTTCATCCTCGGCACCCTTCTGGCGTGGCGGACGGAAGGGGTCTGTGACGCGGCTACAGCCGCCCTGGGAATGATGGCGGTTATCGCCGTCATGCTCTCTACATACTACGCCGGAGAATATTCCGACTGCGAGGAAGACGCCCTGTCCCAAAGCATGTACCGAAGCAGGTTTTCAGGGGGATCCGGTGTCATCCAGGAAGGCATCGTCTCCCGAAGAGCCACCCTGCGTGCGAGCGTCATCGCCCTTGTAAGCGCCGGATTCATCGGGATCATTCTACAGTTCGGTCTCGCCACAGGGCCCTACACGATACCCCTTGGCTTCTCGGGCATCGCCTCGGGATTCTTCTACTCCATCAGGCCGATACGGCTGGTCTCCAGAGGGGTCGGGGAGCTCTTTATTGGATTCTGTTACGGCTGGCTTCCCGTAGCCGCGGCCTTCTACATCCAGGCGGGGTATCTGCACCCCTTTGTCCACTGGATGGGGGTCCCCGTTGGTCTGACGGTATTCAATGTGATACTCCTCAACGAATTCCCCGACTATCCGGCGGATCAGGCGACGGGGAAACGGAATATCCTTGTCCGTCTGGGAATTGAGCGGGGTATCAAGCTCTATGCCTCGGTTTCAATCCTCTCATGGGGGGCGGTGTTGTGCGCCATATGCGCGGGTGTTCCCGCCAGGGCACTGTATCTGTACGTCCCCGTCATGATGCTTTCAGCGCTGATTACGATCGGTCTGTTCAAGCGAAAGGATACAAACAGACGCACCCTGGAAATGCTGTGCGGATTGAATATCGCGGTTAATCTCGGAACAACGGCATCTTTCGCTCTCGCGCTTCTATAGAACAGGGTTACAGAGACAGGGCGCTACGAGGGCTGCCGCTTCTTCACCAGAAAGTACAAATCCCCCTCCTCCTTCAGGTGTCCGGCCATGATCTCCGCGTCACGCCCTCTTCCGCAAAAGAGATCAACCCTTCCGGGACCTTTGATCGCGCCGCCCGCGTCCTGGTTGAGCACAAACCGGGAGAACGGCTCCCACGAAACAATGGCGCCCGCTCCATCGATAACCGGTTTTTTCAGCCTGATAAAGGCAAGAGCGCCCCGGGGGAAGACCTTCGGATCCGTGGCAATGGTCCTGCCGGGAGTCACCGGCACGTCGAGCCCTCCCACAGGTCCTTCTTCGACGATACGGAAGAAGACATAACTTTCGTTGCGGCTCAGTATATCGAACATCTCTTCAGGGTGTTCCCGCAGATACCGCTTGATCGCCTCGAGGGAAACCTCCTCCATGGACATCTTCCCCTGATCCACCAGGATTCTCCCGATGCTGCTGTAGGGATGGCCGTTGCTCTGCTCGTAGCTTACCTGGACCAAGCCGCCATCGGGGAGTTTCACCACGCCGGACCCCTGAATCTGGAGGAAAAAGATGTCAACGGGATCGGAAAGCCAGAGGAGTTCCAACCCCTTCCCCTCAAGAGACCTTTTGATATCGATATCTTCGCGTGTATAGTAGGGAACAACACGGCCGTCTTCCATCCGGGCCACGATCCGTTCCCCCTTGTATTTTTCCCTGAATTTCCCGAGATCTATGGCGATGTGATCATCGGGGGTTCGATAGATGGGATAGCGGTACTCATCCGTCCGCTCAAATGACCCGTCGAGCATCGGTTCATAGTATCCCGTGAACAGAACCTCTCCCCCTTCCCGGCCGGTACTCCGGTACAGATCGAACCGCTCTTCGATCTTCCCGGCCATCTCTTTGTCCGAATCCGACGTCCTCACAATCCCCAGAAAATCGAGAAGGGACGCCTTCAGCTCTTTCACGGTGCAGACACGGTCCCCGAACCGGACCTCTCTCGTCTCGGGCAGGCGGTTGTAATATTCCATACTCCTTTGGACGGCGAGTTCCAGGGACGCCCGGTCAAGATCGTCTGCAAGGGAAGGACGGTCACGGTGCGACACCGGGACAAGAGGGGGAACCTCCCCCCGCTCGGGCGCGATCAGGCCGCACCCCGCCAGAAAGAATAAAAGCAGCAGAAATAGCATTCTCTTCATTCGCACAGCACACCACACGATTCACAGTTCTCCCCGTTGCCTCTACCAGATAGTCGGGAAAAGTTCAACGGCATCCGGCAAAATCCGGGTCTCCTGTCACATGGTTGTGCTCTCACGCACCGCAACCGCCGCAATCGCCTGAACAGGTCCGGCAATCGGGCTGGAGACCCGTTGCAACGATCTCGATATCGAAGAACAGGGTCTTTCCCGCGAGGGGATGATTCACATCCAGTTTGACCACGTCGTCGAGTATCTCCGTCACGATGACGGGGACAGGGCGTCCCGACTGATCCGACATCTCAACAACTATGCCGGTCTCAAGCGCCATATCCGGAGGGATATTCGACCGGGGAAAATCAACGACATGATCCTCGCGGCGCTCCCCGTACCCCTCTTCCGGGGAAATCGTCACCCGTTTTTTCTCCCCGGTCTCCATCCCGACCACGGCATCGTCAAACCCTTTGATGAGCTGTCCCGCCCCCACGGTAAAGACGAGGGGAGCACGCCCCTCGGAAGAATCAAACACGTTGCCGTCTTCGAGGCTCCCCGTGTAGTGCACACTGATCGTGTCTCCGGCCCCTATCGCTTTTGTCATACCGACTCTCCTCCCTTGAAAACAAAATAGATGAACGTCTTACATACAAAAGGACCACCACACCCCGCAGAGCATGGTGGTCCTTGTATATACCCTCCGCCATGTAGCTGATTCGTATCCTCGCCGGTAAAACCATTCACCGGATGGTTTCGGCTTACAACGGCGCCCCCTTGACTGTCAAGACATATT
>CAZAST010000259.1:0-3158 GCA_964487805.1 uncultured Syntrophaceae bacterium | reverse complement strand
CGTCCGCCGGCTTGACCGGGTTCGCGTAGTGGGCGTTTCAACCCCGCTCCGGCTCTATGAACTTCTGGATATATCCGCGGAAGCCTCCGAAACGATGACGGCGTACTGCGCCGAGTGGGAAACAGCCATTGACCGGTACGAGCAAAAGCAGTTTGCCGAAGCCCGAAAATTGTTCTTCTCCCTGGCAGCACGCGACCCGGAAGACAAGATTGCCCCCCTGTACATCCAGCGGTGCGATGAGTTTATCAAAACTCCGCCGGAAAGCGGCTGGGACGGAGTATTCAACCTGACACAGAAATAAAAAAAAGGCTGTCCTTTCCCCGGACAGCCTTTTTCTTGTACATTCGCCGCTATTATTCGGTAACGGTGTTTTCTTCCATAACTTCTTCCACAGAGTCTTCCATAACCTCGGCGTGTTTCATGAGGGGTTCATCGGTGGCGTCTTCTTTCCAGTCTATATCGTCCGTCATGATACTGGCCCGGGTGGACGCGGTTGAAATATTAGACCGGTCCGGTCCGGATTTTTTCGCGGCGTCACTCTTTACCGCGCCGGCTCCCGTACGGATACCCTTTTTCCCGGAACTTGACGCGGCCGTGAGTTCTTCGAGCGAGCCTTTTTTGAGGCTGTCGATTACCACAGTCTTGCTGCCGTTCTTTATCACGAGAATCGAGTTGAGTCCGGTGGAAACGGTGTCGTTTTCGGCAAGGCTCATGCCCTTGGTTACCGGCTCCCATGAGCCTTCTGAAACCTGGCGTTCCACTTTTCCGGCTACTGCCTGAACCCGGAATTCTCCGCTTTGCGCGAATACCGCGCCCGCGCAGACAACAAGGAGAATCACCAGAGCGATCACATTTTTTCTGTTCATGTTCATCCTCCAACAAAAATGGGTCCACCTGCTGTTTGGCAGCGGCAGACCCGTACCGGTCGTAGTACTACCGTTCTGTTATTCTTCCCACTCGATATCCCCGGTCGCGTCACTCGCGCGGGTCGAAGCGGTGGAAATATTGGTTCTGCCGGGGCCGGAATCTTCGGCGGCGTCACTTTTTATCGCGCGTGAGCCGAGCTTGATTCCCGTTCCCGCATTGGCAAGTCCGCTGGTAAGTTTTTCCACGGTTCCTTTCTGCATGGCCTTGATTGTTACCGCTTTGCCGTCCGCTTTGAGCACCAGATTCGAATTGAGTCCGGTATTTACGACGGTTGCAGGTGAAAGTTTCATGCCCCGGGTTATGGCTTCCCAATTTCCGGCTGAAACTTCACGTTCGACTTTTCCGGTAACACTCTGTACGGTGTATTCACCGGCTACTGTCTCGGCTACAAGGGCCAGACCCGAAATCATTCCCGCGACGAGCAGGATCATAAGTAACTTTTTCATAACAACACCTCCGTTGTCCTTCTGGAATTTTAACACATTCCGTGTTCAAAAACACGGTTTTGCGCATTAAACCTCTTGGAATTCGTCCTCCTCGTCATCCCGGCGGGAATCTTTTCCGGGCATGCAGAACGGCATGCCGGTATTCCTTCGGGGAGTATTATCGGTCGGTTCAGGAGTCCCGCCGTCCGGTGCCGAAGCAGGTTCAGTCTCTCCGGAAACAGTCCTGTCTTGTGGCGTTTCACTGTCATGATGCATGCGGATGTCGGTATCGTGTGTTTCTTCGGCAAGCGTATCGCTTTGTGCCGGTGTCCGTGTCTTTTCAGTTCGGGCGTCTAAACTCCGCCGCTGGAGCGGGCTCATGCCCGACCGGGCAAGTGCCGCGGCCTGTACCGACGAGGCGTCCCGCGGTACGGCCAGCGTTTCTCCTGCATTCTCCGCGTTCGCAGTTTCAGCGGCGGTAGTCCGGGCGGCAGTCGTTATCCCGGTCCTGCCGATGCCGGTTACGGTTCCGCTCGCGCGAGAGTGCGATACGGGCGCCGCGGCCGGTATCTGACGCGTAAAGCTTGCCTCTAGCACGGTTGAATCGGCATACGACGTGTTTCCAAGCCCGGCCTGCGCAGGAATCCGCGTATCAGATCCGGTCCGCGGACGATAGTTGATGGAAGCAGTGTTGTCGGATTGGGAGCTCAAGTTACACGTGATAGCCGACGCCCAAACCCGTGAATAGATCCGGATACGTGTATTGCCAACCTTGTCGGTGACGGTGATACGGATATAATCGGGATCGTCACCGCTGGCCAATGTCGGCAGGCCGGTTATGCTGGTGGGTTTGGGTGTTCCGAGCCCGGTATCCCAATCTACCAGTGTTGTCGGTGTAGGAGAAACAAATCCGGTATTCACCGCATGTTCAACCAGAATTGATTCAAGTCCGCTCTGGTTGTCGTCGTTTATGTTTATCGTTGCCTCCGTTGCAGTTGCGTTATAGGCGTCCAGCTGGTTAATCTGGTTATCCTGTACAACGGCAATATCGCTGATAATGGACTCTCGCTCAACATTGTCGTAGACCCAGACCGTGAAGGTTGCATTGGGCACAGAAAGGTCACTCATGCTTGCATTGGCAAACCCCTGTGTACGCGTATACCCTTTGATGCCGGATTCTCCGGTGTCGGTAGCCCCATCGGGGGTCAGATCGACCGGGAAGGTCGGAGTACCCTTGTAGTGCAGTTTCTTGCCCGCGACATCGTAGTAGAAGCCTGCAGGAAGGTCCACAAACGTGAAGTTGGTCACATTGGGAATATTCGAATCCTGTACTCTGGTATACGGTATACTGTCAGAATTCCCAACGTTGTCGAAGGCATACAATGTGAACGGGTCCGTGGTTTTTGTTATGTTCACGGTTGATCCCGCAGAAGCAAAACCGCCTGAACTCAGGCTGTATCCCTTGATATCCGAATCGGCATCCGTTGCACCGGTAACGACAGCATCAAACGCTGCAGAAGATCCGCGGTAATACAGGGTTGTTCCGTCCATATGCCAATACCGTGTCATGCCGGAGATCGTCATGCCCGTTACGACAGGAGGAGTATTGTCCAGACTGATGATGAACACTGATGACCAACTATGATTATCAAGGTTGTCGAATGCATGGATTGGGTATGAACCGGGAGCAAGATCAAGTGTAAGCGACGAGGATGGGGTTGAAGAAGTATTGTAGCCCTTGAGGTCTGAACCGGCATCTGTTGCGTCCGGAGAGTACGTTATTGGATCATTTGTTCCCACCCAGTA
>CAZAST010000258.1:0-3203 GCA_964487805.1 uncultured Syntrophaceae bacterium | reverse complement strand
TGCAAGAATTGTATTCTCTTCGTCGTCGTAAAGTTTTATCAACCACGGCAGCGAATACGCACCAGTTCTATTTGTAAGTATATTAAATATTTCTGTCACATTTCCTCCACTTCAAGAGTCAGTTCTTTGTATTTCTGCCCAGTCGTAGAAAATGTCCCGCGAGGGCGGTACTCTGTAAGCCCGGAATGTGTGATAAGATCGGGGAAGTAAAACGACAGCGCCCCATCAAAAAGCGTATTTGTCCACCAGCTTAGAAAAAGGTGATACTCGCTGCCAACCCCTTCGTCTGTCATTTGTAGCATAAAAGAGAAAATCTTTTTTCCGGCTCCGTTCTTGCGATATGTGCGAGACTTCCCAGATTCAAACTCGATTATTTCAACATTATCGCCCGGAGAAGCGTCCATCCCGTATGCGTCTGTATTTACTCCAGAAGGCCATGATACCGCCATGCTATGCTCCTATGTTGTCAGTCTTGTTCCGCGAAGCGTGTTCTGCATCGCCCCGTATGAATCGTTGTATCGTCCGTCTGCCATGTCTTTACTAACAGTCCGACGAATGAATACTTTTACACCATCCTCGGTTACTTGTGGTTTAACGCTCACATCATTTGCTGCGCTATTATATACCTGCACGTTGGTGTTGCCTAGGTTGCCGCTATTGATTCGGTCAAAAAGATTTCGCTGCTGGCCGTTGTTGAGTATCATTTCCCGAGAATTGAGAAGCGCTAAGTTCTCGTCACCAGTATATGATGTCCCGCCAAGTATACCGCCGGTAGCGAATGATGGCGGTATCGGTTTGTTCCCGAAAATCGTTGCAAGTTGCACCGCCCCTGCCGCACCAATAAGACCACCTATTATGAGTCCAGGAAGGCCAAGCTCAAGAGCCTTGGTCACACCTAGAGCAGTGTTTGCGAGTGCTGACGCGATCTGTGCCGTCCATTCCCACATTGCTATCTTGTACCGTTTCTTTGCCGCGTCCTTTTCTATCTCTTCTTTTCGCTCTTCATACTGCTCTAAACTGATTTCACCCTTTCCATATTGCTCTTCGAGTTTCGCGGTCTTGATAGACGCTTCATCTTCTATCATTTGATAGGCAAGTGTTGCGATATTATTCATCAGCGCTTCATACTGCGTCGCAAACTCGTTGGCAATTTCTAACTGTGCTACAGTTGTAGCCCTCGCCGCGTCTTGTCTTGCCTGTTCTTCGTTCTCTATCGTATCGGTGAGTTGCTTCTCTAGCAACGCCCGTTTATCTGTGTATTCCTTTTCTATTGCCAGTTTCCGATCAGCCGAAACTTGTTCGCTTTCTTGTACCGCTTCGTACATCTCGTCAAGCGCATCTAGCCGCTCGCGCATTTTCTCGCTTTCTGGCCTGTCATCTATAGCGCTAATTGCTTCCAGTGCTTGCGACAGCCCTTCTTGCAGTTCTGTCGCAATTCTCATGACCTCGTTTTGGTCGTCTATCGCCTCGGCTGTTTCGCGGATTACTTGAAGGCGCTCTTTTGATACGTTGCTGTTTTGAGCTACAAGCCCGTTTGAATCTGCAATAAGGGAAACATACGATTGCATCATGACATTAAGTATTTCAAGCTCGTCAACTTCGGTTCCTTCTGCCTCAGCCTTGAGTTTGATCATCTCAATATTTTTATTAAGTGTATCTTCGTTGTCTTTTATATAATCAGCTAACTCTTTATTTTTCTGTGCCTGTTTCTGTGCCTGTTCCGCCTCTGCTAACGCATTCTTTTTAGACTGTTCTTCAAGCTCAAGATTCTTTTTTTTCTGTAAGTATTGTTCTTTCAGTTTATTAAGATTTTCTTTTGCTACGCCAAGTTGTCTCTCAAGCTCTCCCGCAGTTGCGGCAAGCTCTTGTTTTGACAGGCTGTTATATGCGCTTCCTTTTATCCACCCTTCCTTTTGGATTGCCTGCACTTCTTTTAGCCTTTTTGTTATATCATTGACTTCTGCGAAAGCAGCCTTGCCAGCACGGTCAATGCTTTGTATATCTGCGTCTACTCCTTTTGTTTCCACTTCCTCCATTGCTTTGTCGAGTTCTCGCTTTGCCTTTTTTGCTTTTGTGAATCCTTCTATGATTTCCTGAAATGCTTTTCGCAAAGGTGCGATTTTCTTTTCCCACCCAGCCCCTAGTTCTTCCTTAAGGTCGCCTAACGCATTTGCAAGTTGCTCTTGTGTTCCTGTTGCTGCTGCCGTTGCTGCGGCTATTCCGTCGTAACGCTCTGCCAAGAGTTTTGTCGCTGCGCCGTTCTTGAGCTGTTCAGCGGTAAGCGCTTTTATCTCCGGGATTGCCTCGCCAAGCTCCCCAGAAAGCCCGCCGTATGACTTATTCAGGTTCCGCACGGCACTGTCTAGAGTAAACTGTCCGGACGCCGCCATGTTTGTTGCAGCACTCATGATCTCCATGATCTCGGCTTGTGTTCGCCCAGACGCGGCGAGCGCTGCCATCTGAGGGAGCAGTTCTTCGTCACCGTATGTCGTTATGCTTTGCAATTCGCTTGCATAGTTTTTGAGTGATTGTACCGAAGCATCGGAAAGGAAAGGATTGTTTCTAGCCGCCGCTTCTAACTGTGTCTCGGCTTTCTCTTGTTTCTTGTATGCATCGGTGAGGTCTTTAATTACTGCCGCCGCAGCCTTCGCCGCAACCGCAACGGAGCCAATGGCAATACCGGTTTTAGCAAGCGAAGCCGTGGCAGACTTTCCAGACTTCTCAGACGCCTTGAGCCGGTTGTCAAGTTTGCTGAGGTCTTTGTCTACGTTGCCCTGATCTATCTTTGTATCAATCCGGATCTGCCCGTCGCTCATTGATTCCTCACTTGAATTGCGCCTCAAAGGCTTCTAGCTCTGCTTTGTCTGCATCGCTCATTTTAACAGGCAATGACCAGATTCTTTTCATCTTCTTTAGTTCTTTGTCGTTGCCGTTATAAAGCCGATAGCTCATTACTTCATTCAGCCGTGTTCCTATCAGCCCGTCAATCATCGCCCTGACCTTGTGCCAGTGTATTTCCTTTTCGTAAAGGTCAATTCCGTAGCACTGTAAAAAAGCGGAGTATAATAAGTCCGCGTCTAGCTCATAATCAAGTGTCTGCTCGCATTCCTCGCCCTCTTCCGCGCGGGGAACTTCTTTCTTTTCCCAAAAGAAAGCCTCCAGCGCGTCAACGCCGGCCTGCTTGTCCGTTGGTTTGTCGTCTA
>CAZAST010000257.1:0-3224 GCA_964487805.1 uncultured Syntrophaceae bacterium | reverse complement strand
TGCCTTAAAACAGCACTGACATCCTTTTTCCGCTTCACATTATGCGCAAGAGTAACCCCGGAGAATATAGATTTTTCTTTTGGTATATCCGGGCCAATGTCTTCTGCAAGCTTAGCAATTGGGTATATGGCCAAAACAGTACCATTGGTTTTAAAAAAAGCAATCTGGTCTGTAGGCTTTGCATCGGTCTGGAATCCAAGACCAGACTTATAAAAATGATATGATTTCTGAAAATCCTTAACACCGAGTGTAATTATTGTGATTCTTGATTCCATGTGGTTCCTCGCCACTTGGTATTATGGATATTATAGGGATATCATGCTTCATTCTATCGAATGGGAACAGGTAACATATTCCCAGATCACCCCATTGGCATGTCTAAGATCAGAAAATTCGACATGCAAGCATTAAAGCACGCAGCCCTGTCTTTGAAAATATAGTCGAATAGCAGCAAAGTTCAAACGAAACATCCCTTGGGTTTTAGCTCGACGGGTGCTTCATTCTGAGGCACAACATCAGACCAAAGGCAATGACGGCTATAATGTTCAGTATGGAAAACGCCGTAGCGTAATTGAGGAATCTGTCAAACAAGAATCCGGTAACGAAAGGCCCCAAGGCTCCGCCAACAGTACCAAAGAAAATCACAATGCCGAATAGACCTCCGTGAGCTCGAATGCCGAATAACTCCGCCACTATGGGAGAGATGGCCGTAAAAACTCCACCGTGTGCGATACCGTAGACTATAGCAAAGGCATACAGCTTCCATAGGGCATCGGCCCGGATCAGCCAAGCCAAGGCCGAAATGAGCAAGACAAAACTGATGATCATGATGAGTTTGCTCCCGGTCCGGTCAATGAGCACGCCGCTGGCAAACCGTCCTACCATGGAAACTGCTCCGATGGTGGCCAGAACCCCGGCTGCACGGTGAGGTAGTATACCCATATCCCGGCTATGGGGGACGATATGGATCATGATGCTCATAAGGCAGAAGGCTGCCAGCAGATAGGACAGGCTCAGGAGCCAAAGTTTTTTTGATTTCAGGGCTTGCGACAGGGTAATCCCCGTGACCTGGACTGACGGGGTTTCATCATCCGAAACAGTTTCTCCAGGGTTTGATAGACCCGATTTAGTCATTTCGTATATGTCCGGGTCTCGATAGAGAAGCTGGGCAATGGCTATAAGCAGGATAAAAACGATGACTCCCATGATAATGAACGCATTCTGAAATCCGGTCCAGGTAATAAGAAAACTGGCCAACAGGGGAACGGTGAACTGACCGGCGCCGCTGCCAACCTTGACCAGCCCGGTCATTCTGCCTCGTTTCAGGGAAAACCACCGCGTGACGGTGGTCAGGGCAATGACATCCACGGTAGAAAAACCGATGCCGAATAACATACCGAACACAAGATAGAGTTGAGGCAATGAAGCTACTTGGGACATAAGACCGAATCCCAGGCCCAAGAAAATCGCGCCGATGCTCATGAGAAACCTGGGGCCAAATTTATCGTTGAGCCGGCCCACGAGGAGGGCAAACACGCCGGCAATAAAAAATGCGGCGGAGGATGCACCCGAAATGGCGGCTCTGGGCCAGTGAAAAGCATCCATTAAAGAATTGAAGAACACTCCGTAGGAGATATAGGCTCCAACCCCTACCGCCTGGATACTGAAGCAGACGGCAGCTATGACACTGCTGTAGGAGGTTTGATGTTTTCCGAAATTTGTTTGCATGCAAGATTTACCCCTCTATATAGTTGGCACATTAAACTTGTTTCTATCAAATGGAAACAGGGAAGATCCGTCAGCGTCACAAGCTCAGCGGTGGGCGTTAGACACAACCGACAAGGGGTTGTGATGTGTAAGTCCGTTCAAGCCCATCAAAAATGCCTGTACTTTTCGCCGGATTCAAAAAATCACGGAATGGGATAAGGCCCGCCTTTGTGTATGCGCTCATGGCACGGCCGTGAGCGACTGCCCCGGCGATTTCCATGAGTGATACGTCCTGATCTTTGAATCGTTCGAATACGCAGCGCAACGCCTGCAGCCCAACACCTTTCCCCAATGCATCCAATTCACCAACCATGATATCCACCAACCCCAACGACCGCTTGAGTATCCTTATCGCACTGACGTAACTCCAACAGGTTACGCTCCGGATCACCCCCCCCACCCGCGTGAGACATGCGGCTGATGCATCCACGTTTTTATGGGTAGCACGTATCGGTCAGCCTCAAAGTCCGGAATTTCGATCTTCATTATGGTTTCAATAAAAGATTCAGACTGCCCAACGTTCGTGTTAACAACCTGTGTGCAAAAGCAGAGGGAAGCGAAGCTTTTGCACATCAGGGGCGAACATGTTGCTAGGCCGATGTCGCAAATTTAAGGCCGACAATACCGGCAATAATCAGCGCAACACTGATAATCCGAACAGCATTGGCAGGTTCTCCAAACAGTACGATGCCCAGCGCGACGGTTCCGACGGCTCCAACTCCTACCCAAATGGCGTAAGCGGTGCCAACCGGAAGCGACTTCATGGCAATCCCCAGCAACCAAAGACTGATGGTCATAGTCAAGACAGTCCAGACCGTGGGCCACAATCGGGTGAATCCTTCGGTGTACTTTAACCCAATCACCCACCCCGCCTCAAACAGTCCCGCAATAACAAGAATGATCCAAGCCATATGTGTGCCTTCACAATTGCCGGGGTTGTCCCCGGCGGATATTAGGGTGGTGAGATCGTCCTCACTGCCTTTCAACAGCCAGATATTCGGCGGATGACCTGCTCAGATTTCGCCTTTGTAAACATCCTTACGATTACCGATTCTGAGGATAAGGATATCAAGACCCAGCAGGGCATAAATCACCCCATAGTCACCGACGCCGTACGTGCGAAGACCGGCAAACTGACCTTTGAGCACAGGATTGGTTTCAGGCTGCCTGATCAGTTCCTTCTCACTGAGGTCAAAGATGCGTTTCGCCTCGGGCTTCGACAGCTTATTGAGGTCGCGGTGGACCGATTTCTTGCAGACGATATTACAGGCCAAGGGACTTCCTCATCTCTTTAGCTGAAATAATCTCATCCCCCTTGTCGTGGAGTCGGTCCAGGGCGATCTGGAGATCTGCGAAATCCTCGATATAGGACTCCAGGGCTTTCTGAATGATGAAAGAGCGAGGTCTTTCGGTCTCTTTGGCTATGCTATCGAGTTGGCTGGCAAGATTCTTGGGTA
>CAZAST010000256.1:0-3224 GCA_964487805.1 uncultured Syntrophaceae bacterium | reverse complement strand
AATGTGACAGGCGAAATGGGCGGTCAGCGATGATCTTTTCTTCTAAAAAACCGGATGTCGGGCACATGACGCGGACTCTCATCGTGCCGCCTTTTGTATGGGGACGTTACTTGATCAGCATGCTGGAGGCGTCCAGGGTCAGTTTCGACAAACCGGAAACCACAGATTCCGGTCCCTTCACCGGCTGTATCCGGACGTCCGTTCCCTCAGGCTGGAGCTTGAGGGCGACGTCGAAAAGATCCTGAATGCTCTGGAGAGAAGGCGGAAATTCCCCGGCAGGGGTTTCTTCATGGCGGTGGGTGTGCACGCTGAACCACACCTGCAGTGACTGCTCTGCAGCAAGGACTTTCATGTCCGCAAGACATTCCCGTATTGATTTGTCAAAGGTGAGCCCGTCTATGATGACCATATGGGAGTGAAAAATATCTTGCGCGGCGAGATCCGCGAGTCGTTCCTTCAGCTTGGGCACGCTGAAACCGGCTACTTTGAAGGTCATGATAAACCGGTGCGGGAGCAGGGATTCCAACAGGATATCACCCTGTCTTTTGTCATCGCGCCGGGTCAGGTGATGAAACAGTTCCTTGTACCAAAGGGTTACCTTATCAACCGGGTCATGCATGCTGATATGCAGGACATTTTTGTCCCTCAGCATGGTGTTCAGCGCGAGTTGCACCAGAAAAGCCGTCTTGCCGACTCCCGCCCGCGAAAGAACCGCTCCGAATTCCCCTGCCGCAATAATATCGGTTTCATCCCCCTGAAGCCCAAAAGGGTGCCTGATAATCAGGTCTTTTTTTACCATGTCTGTGCTCCTCTATATTCGATTCCGGGTCTGGTTTCGTTTTACTATTTGCTCTTCTTTGCCTTTATCGCTTTTTCCGCCAGCTCTTCCGCGATCGACTGGGGAACAAGCTTGTAGAGCGCGAACTCCATGGTGAACTGGGCCTGTCCCTGGGTCGCCGATCTCAGGACGGTTGAAAATCCAAACATCTCAGCCAGCGGCACCTGCGCCTCAATCACACACATGGGGCCATCGTCCTGAGAACCGATGATCATTCCCCGCCGCTGATTGAGAAGACCCATGCAGGAGCCCTGAAATTCGGTTGGAGTCTCGACGACGACCTTCATAACCGGCTCGTGGATGACAACCCCCGCCTTGGCGTACGCCTCCAGAAAACCGCCTCGCGCCGCCGCCTGGAAGGCCATATCCGAAGAATCCACGCTGTGAGCGGCCCCATCATTGATCACCACCCGCACGCCGGTTACCGGGAATTCCAGTTTCGGCCCCTTTGCCATGCATGCCTGAAAACCCTTCTCGCACGCTGGAATGAAGTTTGTGGGGATGGCCCCTCCCGTAACTTTATTGACAAATTCGAATTCCCCTTCGGGGAAAGGTTCGATATATCCCGCGATTCTGCCGTACTGACCCGATCCACCGGTCTGCTTCTTGTGTGTGTAGTTAAACTCCGCTTTCCGGGTAATGGTTTCCCGATAGGCAACCCTCGGGTGGCCGGTTTCGACTTCGGCTCCATACTCGCGCCGCATGCGCTCAACATAGATTTCGAGGTGGAGCTCGCCCATCCCTTCAATAATTGTTTCCTTGGTTTCATCATCGACATAGGTCTTGAAGGTCGGGTCTTCCTTGGTGAAGCGATTCAAGGCCTTGGACATATTTATCTGCGCCTTGTTGTCCTTCGGGGTGATGGAAAGGGAGATCACCGGCGCCGGGACGAACATTGAACTCATGGCGAGGGTAACTCCCGGTGAAGTAAAGGTATCACCCGATGCGCATTCAATTCCGAAGAGCGCGCCGATATACCCCGCCGGTATGGCGTCGAGGTCCTCCATCTGGTCCGCATGCATGCGGATAACACGACCGACCTTGACCTTCTTCTCGGTACGGGCGTTGACGATCGTATCTCCCTTTTTAATCGAACCTTGATATACACGAATATAGGTCAGCTGACCGTAGGGCCCGTCTTCCAGCTTGAATGCAAGGGCAACAGTGGGTTCTTTGGGATTGGATGAGAGGATGACCGGCTTTTCGCCATGGGCCAGGTCAAGGGCCTCGTTTGTCATGTCGGCCGGGCAGGGAAGCAGTTCTGTCACGGCGTCGAGCATGGGCTGAACGCCTTTGTTCTTGTACGCAGATCCCATGAGGACGAGCGTTATTTCGCGTGTAAGCGTTCCCTTCCGCAGGGCGCTGAGCAGAAGATCCGGAGGGATCTCCCGTTCCTCGAGAACGGCTTCGGTGAGTTCGTCCGAAAACATGGAGGCGGCATCGATGAGCGCTTCGCGCTTTTCATTGGCTTGAGAGAGCAAGGCGGCCGGAATGGTTTCTACACGGACGGCCTCTCCGTTTTCACCGTCGAAATAGATTGCCTGCATGGAGACAAGGTCCACGACCCCTTGGAAATTGTTTTCCAGTCCGATGGGGATCTGCATGGCGACGGCGTTATGGCCCAGCTTCGATCTGAGCTGGCCGATAACGCGATCGGGGTTCGCGCCGCTCCGGTCGCACTTGTTCACGAAGGCAATGCAGGGGACCTTATAGCGCTTCATCTGCTGGTCGACGGTGATCGATTGGGACTGCACGCCCCCGACCGCGCACAGCACCAGGACTGCCCCGTCGAGGACCCTGAGTGAACGTTCGACCTCGACGGTGAAGTCGACGTGGCCGGGGGTATCGATGATATTGATCTCATGCCCCTTCCACTGGCAGAAGGTTGCCGCCGAGGCGATGGTAATGCCCCGCTCCTTCTCGAGTTCCATGGAATCCATGGTCGCGCCGACACCGTCCTTCCCCTTCACATCGTGAATCGCGTGGATGCGCTTCGTGTAAAAGAGGATCCGTTCCGTCAGCGTCGTTTTACCCGAGTCGATATGCGCGCTGATCCCTATATTCCGTACCGTGCTGTGATCCATTCCCGCTTTTCCTGTCAGTGGTAATAATGATATGGCCGCCTCAAGCAAATAACCCCCGCGTGACCCTTCGCCACAGGGGGGTATTTTCATCACTCAACGCGAAAGGCCGCTGCTTGTAGTACATAAGACAGCACCTGTCAAGGGTTATTTATGCGAAAGAGCTGTCTGAGAAATCGCATCTTGACTTTTACCCTATGAGTTGGCATAATCACTTCTAGAAGAAGTGCTGTGTGAGAAAAAGCGAGGGTTACCGTGGAGTTAGAACGTTTTACAGAGCTTGAACGAAGGATCAGGGGAATCGT
>CAZAST010000255.1:0-3262 GCA_964487805.1 uncultured Syntrophaceae bacterium | reverse complement strand
ATCAGTGCTCTCGCGGCTGTGAGGCCCCGCTCCGGCCGATGCGGGTCCCGGTTCGGTCGAACCGGAGCTGCGCCACCTGCTCGGAGACGAGCCCCACCATAAAGATCACCACCGACACGGTCATGAGCATGGCCGAGGTGGGACCGTAGCGGGTCCCCAGAACGAATATCTTGAAGAGGCCGTATCCCAGCCCGAGGAGGAACATGATCCCGCTCACGGGGAGGAAGACTCGCAGGGGGGAGAAGAGGGTCGCGATCCGGATGATGATGAGGAGGAAGCGCGAGCCGTCCCGCACGGGCCGGATCTTGCTCGTCCCCGCGCGGCGGCGCGCCGTAATGGGGACATAGGCGAAGCTGTATCCGGAGCGGGCCGCGGCCATGGTGATGGTGGTGGGGGAGGAGAAGGTGTTGGGGAGGAGGGGGAGAAACTCGCGGGCGATCTCCCTTTTGACGGCCCGGAATCCCGACGTGAGGTCATCGATCCGGCGCCGGCACATGTAGCCCGCGAAGCGGCTGTAGAACCGGTTCGCCGCCCGGCGGAGAAGGGATGCCTCCGAGCCGCTCCGCCGCGCCCCCACCGCCATGTCGTAGGCGTCCATCTTTTCAAGGAGGCGGGGGATGTCTTCGGGGGGGTGCTGGCCGTCTCCGTCGAGGGTGACCAGGATCTCCCCTTGCGCGGCGCGTATCCCCGTTTTCAACGCCGCCCCGTTGCCGATATTGTACGGGTGCGAGAGGACCCGGGCGCCGCCCCGCCGGGCTTCTTCGGCGGTCCCGTCGTCCGATCCGTCGTCCACCACCAGCACTTCGTAACTGCGATCCGTTCCATCCATGACGCGGCGCGTTTCCTCCACCACGGCGCGTATGGCTTCTTCTTCGCGGTACGCTGGTATGACGATGCTGATCTCCGGCATGGTGTAGACTCTCCCCTCGTTCGATTCCGGAATAAATGGTACTGTGTCTAGATATACCGCATGGCGCGCTATTTGCAAGGTCTTTCTGGGAAAGGCATTGACATTCCGGTATGATAACCATATACAACGGCAGGGGGCCCACGAGGGCCGGACACCGATTGCGGGAAGGGGTGTGACCGGGTGGAACGAATGCGAACCACGGGATTAGGCGGAAGCAGGGCTTTTACCGTGATCGAGATCATCGTGGTCCTCGTCTTCATCGGTCTGGTGACGGGATTTGCCGCCATGGCGATCCGCTCCACGGATACCCACAGCACGCGATCGCAGCTCGCCATGGTGAAGAGCCATCTGCGCTACGCCCAGGCGCGGGCCATCCATTCCGATTCGGCGTGGGGGATCAACTTTTCCGGCACGCGGAGCCATGAGGGGAGGACGTACAGCACCTACTGGCTCTTCACCAACGGAGATCCCGCAACCCCGGTGTCGTTTCAGGTGGAGGACGACGACCGGTACGTGGCCGTCTTCAGCGACGGCTCCGTGGGGACGTGGCCCCTCGAGATCACCACCGTCGCCGCGGTGGAGTTCGACGAGTGGGGGAGCCCGGGGGCGGCCTCCGTCACCATCGCGACCAGCGCGGGGGACATCGTGGTGACGCAGAACACCGGGCATATCGAATGATGGAACGCGGGGTGACCGGCATGGAGAGACAATCCGGTTTCGGAGCAGGACGCGCGACGGTCTTTCCCGTGAGGGGAGGGGGATTGCGCCTGCTTCGGGGGAACGGCGGGAGCGTGCTTCTCACCCTGATCATCGCCATTGTCATCCTGGCCGCCCTGAGCGCCGCCCTTCTCCCCACCCTGTCCTCCACCCAGATGGGGCAGGTCTCGGCGAGCGGGGCCATGCGGGCCTACTATCTCGCCGAGGCGGGGGGCCGCTACACGATCCCCCGGCTGGAGGAGCTCACCTTCGGCACCCACGCCTTCAAATTCAGCGACGGCGGGTCCTTCTTCGAGATCGACAAGATCACCCCCGGCCTCTTTACCTCCACGGGGGTGGTGAGCGAGGGAGGCGGCCTCGAGGCGCGGGTGACCCTCACCTACCGGCTGGGGAGCCGGTTCGATCACGCCCTCTTCGGCGACACGAACGTCGATACGGGCAACAACGTGCTCATCGACAGCTACAGCTCGTCCGGGGAGACGACGGACGGCGAACACGGTGACGTGGGGACCAACGGTGGTAACCTGGACGGTCTCAGCGCAACCACGGTGGTGCACGGCGAACTGGTGGTCCAGGCCGACAAGGACGTGACCCCGGAGGCCCTGCCGTCCGGGGCGGCGTCGTGGGAGAACAAGACGGATGAACTCCATATGGCCAATTCCGCCCAGACGGTCGCTCTCGGGGAAGGGGAGTACTACACGGACGACATCTACCTTACAAACAATTCCACGCTCACCATCACGGGGGATGTGATTCTGTATGTGGCGGGGACCACGACCGCCCTTCCCGTCAGCACCCTGAATATCAGCGCCGGCGCCTCGCTCATCATCTATGCCGGGGAGGACGTGGACTTTTCACTCCTTACCATCCTCACCCCCGACGCGATTCCGTCCCAGTTTCTCGTGTACGGTCTCGCCGATTGCCAGTCGGTTAAGTGGGGGAGCGTCTACGGCGCGATCTACGCCCCGGCTGCAGATATCAGCGTTGTCAACAATGCTATTATCTACGGCGCGGTGATCGGAAAGACGGTGACCCTCGGGAACCGTGTTGTTATTCATTATGACGAGGATCTCCAAGGGATCGGCGGAGGAGACAGCAGCCATGTGGCCCAGTACTTTACGCCGAATTAGACGGCCGAGGACGGCCTCGGAAAGGGAAAAGGGAAGGGTCCCGGCGGGGACCGGCGAGAGGGGGTTTTCCCTCCTGGAGATTATCGTGACCCTTGTTCTCATCGCCTCCGTGGGGGCGATGATGGTCTCCTTTCTGGGAGCGCAACTGTTCCAAGGGGGCAGGACCGCGGAGTGGATGCAGGACGAGTTCGCCCTGTCCTCGGTGATGGAACGGATCATCGCCGACTACCGGGAGGAACTGTACGATGGAACCCTGGTCCTGAAGGATTTTGTCGAAGCGAGAGATACTGCAGAGGAGATTAACACCCCGACCATGTACGGATCGGACATTGATGAAGCAAACGCAGATCCCATAGCCTTCGATGAGGATAACAAGGAGATTCCTGCCACTGAGACAAGCACTGTCTGGAAGGTAACACTGAAAAAGGGCGACCAGACGCTGATCACGATCTTTACCGAATAGAGACGCCATGGAGAGACGAATGCACAGAGAGGCGGGATTCAC
>CAZAST010000254.1:1272-3284 GCA_964487805.1 uncultured Syntrophaceae bacterium | reverse complement strand
GCGCGCCTGCTTTGGGAGCAGGATGTCGCAGGTTCAAATCCTGCCGCCCCGACCACTCTTACTTTTTGCACTTCCGCCTTCTACTATGCTTTGACACGGCCTCTCTTGTTCCTCATTTCTGGCTTTACAATCATCAGTCTGATATAATTACCCTAAAAAATGCAGGAGTTTCTATGCGCAATTATTTTAAAGAGGCCGCTGAAAAGATTTATTGCGACGCCAAAAATTCAGGAAGACTGATCGAAGGACTATCGCTCGAACAGCTCAAGGAGATCGCTTTACGGCAGGATGGTGTGATCCAGACGAACCTGGGCTCGGTTGCCGCCGATTCGGAGCCCATGTCACGCTCGGCTCCCCATACCAGAAACAGCGTGGATCACGCTTTTGGCGAAGAGGAGGAAAGCCTTGCCGCGAAGGCTGTGGAGTGGCTGGGGCGCGAGAAGATCCTCTCTCTCGATACCATCGTGGGCGACGGCGGCGATGGTGTGACGGCGCGGTTCATCATGCCGGTAACCTGTGCGCAGATCGCTTACGGAACAAAGCTTCTTTTCGAAGATACGCCAGCCGCCCGGGTAGTGGAGAAGCCCACCTATACCATCATCTTTTTTACCGATGATTCGTTTGAGCCCAATAAATTCAAAAAGCTGATAGAAAAGGACATTTCGGTTCGTCTCTGGATGGGGGATAAGCGGGGAGAGCAGGTGAAGATTTGCCGGAATACCATCTATCTGGGGGAGGCGAAGAAGGGGATTTTTCAGTTTGAAGGATGGCGCGTAAAGAAGCTTGATAAGGATGGAATATTTCTCCACTGCGGCGCGCGGCGAGACCACCTCTGGATCTATGATCTCGAGACTGAACGGCCGGAGCTCCAGGAACGGGTTACCGGTATTTCAGGCCTCACTGCAACGGGAAAGACCACGACTCTCTGCCGGAAACTGGCTAAACTGCCGCGCGAATCATCCGAGATGATTGGTGACGACGGCGGAATCATCGGAATGGATGGGAGTTACGCGGCTTTCGAGCAGGGTGGATTGTATATAAAAACGGAGGGTCTCGATGAGAGCCAGCCCGAGATCCTGCGCGCTGTTCTCGGAGAAGACACCTTCCTCGAAAATGTCGCCATCTCCCGCTACCCCTACACGCCGGATTTCAAAGATACCAGTAAGACGGGGAACGGACGCGCCGTCGTCAGACGGGAGCATCTGGGGATTGCCAGTAAGAGCCTCCGGGCCGACCGGCTCGACTACATTATCATGTTGACGCGAAACCCCCTGGCCAACGTCATATCGCGGCTTTCACCGGAGCAGGCGACCATGCAGTTTATCTATGGGGAATCCATTGAAAGTTCTGGAGGGAACCCTGAAGAAGCTGGCAACTTCAAGCGCGTGGTTTTCTTGGATCCTTTCCTGGTGGGAGACCGGCTTGAGCATGCCATGCTTTTCTACGAGATTGTCAAGAGGAACCGGATCAAATGCTACCTGGCCAACACCGGGACGATAGGAGAGAACGAGCAAAAGGTATCACTGCGTCAGTCTCTTTCGTCATATAGCGATATTATGAGGGTCCAACTGAGGTTCGGGTCTGTACCGGATCACCTGGGGTACCACAGCCCGATCAAGAGCGACCGATCGAATATGGATCTGATGAATGCCTATCCCAAGTTTCCCGACAAGGGGCGCCTCAAGAACAAAGTGGCAGACTTTTTCCGGGGCCGCCGGGCGTTTCTCGAAGATTTCGAGTCAAAGTGGGGCAGCATTCCTGAACCGATACGGGAGTCGCTCCCCTATCTGAGCGATCAGATAGACTTTACCTATCTCGAAAAGGAATATCTCGGGGATATTGAGTAAAAATAATAAGTTGGTAGAGAAATGAGGCGTTCAGAAGGAACGCAACAGCCTGGCGCTACAGCCATTTCTTTCGCTTGAAGAACATAAGCAAGCCAGCGGCGACGGCGATCATCACACCCCAGAGAACCGGATATGCCCACCATATTTTGAGCTCGGGCATGAACT
>CAZAST010000254.1:638-1262 GCA_964487805.1 uncultured Syntrophaceae bacterium | reverse complement strand
ATGCCGTATATGCCGACAATGAAGGTCAGGGGGATAAAGATGGTGGCGAAGATGGTTAAAACCTTCATGACTTCATTCGTCTTGTTGCTCACGCTTGAAAGGTAGAGATCGGTCATTCCGGAAAGGATGTCCTGATAGGTCTCCACAGAGTCGATCACCTGTATCGTGTGATCGTAGAGATCGCGCAGATAGGGCGCAATCCCGTCGTTGATCAGAGGTGATGCGACTCGCTCTAGGCCTCCGATCACTTCCCTGAGCGGCCAGACAGACTTTCGCAGAAAGATGATTTCCTGCTTGAGGTTGTGAATGGCCTGCAATGTTTCCGGTTTTGGATTCAGGGTTAAATTTTCTTCCAGAGTTTCAATCCGCTCGCTCCATTTCTCCAGAACAATGAAATAGTGATCCACCACGGAATCGAGGATGGCGTAGGCGAGGTAATCGGCCCCCATCCGCCTGATTCGTTCCTTACCCCCACGGATCCTCTCGCGCAGTGGTTCGAAGACATCCCCCTCTGCTTCCTGGAAGGAGATAACAAAATCGCTCCCCACAATAATGCTGATCTGTTCTGTTTGCACCATGTCAGCGCTGTCGTCATAGCGCAGCATCTTCAAGATAACCAGAATA
>CAZAST010000254.1:0-628 GCA_964487805.1 uncultured Syntrophaceae bacterium | reverse complement strand
CATGAAGGCTTCCGGCTACGACGGAATCCTCTCCGTCGAATTCGAGGGTATGGAGGATGTCCTCCTGGCTCAGTGGGTGGATTGCAAAGTGTTTCCCAATTGTTTCGATAACGGAAACATCGTGAAGACCGTCCACGTTGATCCAGGTGACGCCGGGAGATTCCTTGTGGGAAAGGCTCTCTTCCACACTCCCCACCCTCCGTTCCGAGAAGGTATCCCGGTCGTAGTTCATAACGGTGATTGCCACCGATTCGCTTTTTCTCTCGCCGACGTGGACAAGCGTACCCGGGGGAAGCCCCGTCTTGGAAGATCTTTTCTTGAATAAAGTCGGCATCGGCACATCCATTAGTGAAATCATCACCTGTTGAATTACCCGAGAGTGGAAAGACCTCTAGGTTTTGTCATCCTGACGGGCCCGCTTTGGATCATCGAGCCCTGAAAGGGTTATGTTCAGCGGTCTCCGGTCGTCCTGGGCAAGGTAGGTTGTCAGGGTGGGGAAGGCGAATTCGATCCCTTCGGCCTCGAACGCTCGCATGACCTTGAAATTGAATTCTTCGTTGAACCGAATGGCCGTCCAGTAATCAAACCCGCTGAGCCAGTACCATATCGCTATGTTGAGAGAGGTATC
>CAZAST010000253.1:0-3284 GCA_964487805.1 uncultured Syntrophaceae bacterium | reverse complement strand
CCCGATTACCTCGATGAATGCCCTGGAACACCAAGGGGCATTGCGGTTGACAGCAGAGGATGCCCGCTCGACAGCGATGGTGACGGTGTCCCTGACTACCGCGACAAATGCCCCGGAACGCCAAAGGGGGTGAAGGTTGACAGCGCGGGCTGTCCCTTGGACAGCGACGGCGACGGCGTTCCCGACTACCGTGACAGGTGCCCGGGAACACCCATAGGCGCCTTGGTCGATGAACGGGGCTGCTGGGTCATCGGTGATACCCTTTTCGACTTCGACAAATACGTGATCAAGCCACAGTACTACCCGCTCCTTGATCAGGTCATCAGCGTCCTGAAAAAGAATCCTTCTCTCCATGTTGAGATCGAGGGGCACACGGACAATTTCGGGAGCCAGGCCTACAATCAAATCCTCTCTCACCGGCGCGCCAATGCTGTCATGAACTATCTGATTCAGGGCGGCATCGACAAGAAACACCTCTCCGCCGTGGGGTACGATTTCTCACGGCCCCGGGCTTCCAATGAAACCGAAGAGGGGCGGGCACTGAACCGGCGGGTGCAGTTTCGCCCGCATCAATGATGGCAACTGAAGATTAGAGGGATATCAGATGAATAAAATAATACGACTTGGCGGTGTGGTTTTATGTATGCTTGCGGTGGGATGCGCTTCCGATTATTCTTTGAGGGATTCCGACAGCCACTCCACGAAGCAGGTATCGCCCCGGGAAACCGCCCAGCTGTCATGCCTCAAAACCGAATCTTTGGAAAAATGCCTTGAATCGAAGCACTATGCCCTGAGAGACGAGACGCCTGCCGGGATTAAGGTGGACCAGTGGGGATGTCCGCTGGATACTGACGGTGACGGCGTGCCGGACCATCTCGATAAGTGCCCGGGGACACCAAAAGGAGTGAAGGTTGACAGCGTGGGTTGCCCCCTGGACAGCGACGGTGACGGTGTGCCAGACTACCGTGACAGATGCCCCGGAACGCCGGAGGGAGTGATCGTTGACTGCTATGGCTGTCCGTTGGACAGCGATGGAGACGGCGTGCTTGACTCCTACGACAAGTGCCCCGGAACGCCTCTGGGGGCGCTGGTTGACAAAGACGGTTGCTGGGTCATCGGGGATACTCTCTTCGATTTCGACAAGTACAACATCAAACCCGAATACTATGGAACCCTCGATCAGGTGATCACCGTATTCAAGAATAATCCTTCCCTCAAAGCCGAGATACAGGGCCACACGGATAACTTCGGAACGCAGGCCTATAATCAGACCCTTTCACACAGACGGGCCAACGCGGTGGTAGATTATCTGGCAGGGGGCGGTGTGGACAGAAACCGGCTCTACCCGGCGGGATACGATTTCTCCCGACCACGGGCCTCCAATGAAACCGAGGAAGGACGGGCTCTGAACCGGCGGGTTGAGATCCACCCGGTTGAATGAAAGGAATCGGGCACGGATAGAAAGGGCGGAGACTGCATGTCTCCGCCCTTCTTGTATGCCGCCACAGATCACCGTAAAAGGCCGCACCCTTTCAGACAAACCGGTGAGCCCCATCAATTTCTTTGTCCCTGATCTACGGAGCGGGCATGAACTCCCTGCTGCAAGGACAGTTATTCCACCAGGAGTTTAATAGGTCGACCGGAACGGCCGTGAGGCGGAGAACATCAGCATGATCCGGTTGTCCACATACTCGTCATTCGGATCATCGCTCCTCCGGTTCAGATACGCGTATTCGAGGCCGATGGAGTACCAGCGGAGAAAACTCATCCGGAGACCGCACCGCCCCCGGTAGGTTCCGTCTTCTATGTTTGACAGGTACTCATTCTTTCGGTACGAGGCGCCGGCGTAAGCCGTTACATCCTTCATGACCGCATAATCCGCATCAGCACCAACGGTCCAGTAACGTGTATAGCCCCGTTGCTCGGCGTCCAGATAATCTTCATCCCATCCGCCCCTGCCTCTCAGGGAGATGGACCCCCGCTCAAACTTTCTGTTCAAGGTCGTGCCGTAGCTCATGTGCCCCGTGTCGTTCTCAGATCCATATCCGTCCGGCTTGTAGTATCCCACATCCAGAGCCAATAATGTGAGAGGGGAAAAATGATGGGTCACTCCTACAGTTCCTTCATGGACCGTGCGATCTTTTCGTGACGGCTTGTCGAAGATCCTTCTGGTATACCCGTAACCGACATACCCTTCCGTCCGCTGATCGAAACGGTACCGGTAACGCACATCCGCCTCATGACTATCAAAATCGTCACCTGCAGGGTTGCCGTCGTTCCGTTCGAACGAGGTCTTGGTAAACCGGTATCCCAGATCCATACCGTTCTGCTTGTCAAACCAGTACACCGCTTTGACGTACGGCCCATGTTCCTCTGTATCATCCAGCAGAGGATCTTTATTTTCCAGGATGTCATGGCGGTATCCGGCCGTGAGCGTATCTTCCGGACCGAACTGATACCTCACGGCGCCATCCAGAGCATTTCTCTCATAGGTGTAGCGGGTGTGCCGGGTTCTCTGCCGATCTTCATACCCCGCGAAGGACGCCTCGGAAGCTTCCTCCGATTTGAGGTAATCTTCCTTCAGATCAACCCGCCATGATTTCCCCATCTCCTGCCACAGGTGAAGCCGGGCGTTATGCCGGGTCGTATCATTGCCTGAATATTCATGATATTTCACAAAAGTCGGGGCATAGAAGAGATCCATTCCGTTATCACGTGACGTAGCGGAAAAACCGATTCCCGGCGAAATGGTTGTGATGTAATCCGATTTTGTATTGTTCTTGTCGAGGAAGATATTATCGTCATAGGTTTCACTGACGGTCACCATGGGGGTAATGACAATCGTTCCCTTCCCCATGGCGGGAGAGGCTTTCAGAAGCCCCGAGGTAAGGGCCAGCACAACGAGGGAAAGACATACCTTCCCGGATACGGTCATAATTTTATCCTCGGAAGATCACCCAGAACGGGAAGGTCGCAGATATCCTCGATGTCGATCTCATGTCGAATGGCCCCGCGATGCGTCAACTCCGGCAGGAGCGCATAACCGATCCCCAGTATCAGTCCCCCGATGATGATGATGAACATGAGGCGTATTTCACCCATTCTTGAGGGGGTAACAGGAAAGACGGGAGGACTGATAACCCGAATATTCCCCACAATGCCGGCCTCCTTCACCTGGCTCGCGAAATATGCCTGCTCCATCGCTTCATATCGTTCCTTATCCATGGCTACCTGCGCCTGGAGTCGTTTCAACTGAAGCTGGATACCAATGTCGCGCGCCTCAT